>JANMYG010000605.1:0-7958 GCA_031381865.1 Betaproteobacteria bacterium
TGTACCGGTTGCTGGCGCGTACCGGTGGCTCTCGGGAGCGGCGCAACCAACTCGTTCACCCGGCCTACACCAAGCCCGAGTTGCTGGCAATCGCCCCCAACCAGGTCTGGTCCTGGGACATCACCAAGCTGCGCGGGCCGGCCAAGTGGACGTACTTCCACCTGTACGTGATCCTGGATATCTTCAGCCGTTATGTCGTGGGTTGGTTGATCGCCGAGCATGAGAATTCGGATCTGGCCCAGCAACTGATCGCCGATACCGTGGGGCGCCACAACGTCGAGCGCGGCATGCTCACCCTGCACGCCGACCGCGGCACCAGCATGCGCTCCAAACCGGTGGCCGCCTTGCTGGTCGACCTGGACGTCGCCAAGAGTCACAGCCGCCCTTACGTGTCCGACGACAACCCGTTCAGCGAGGCCCAGTTCAAGACCTTGAAGTACCGCCCGGACTTCCCCGAGCGCTTCGGTTGCCTGGCCGATGCACGCGCCTTCTGTCAGCAATTCTTCCCCTGGTACAACGACGAGCACCAACACTCCGGCATCGGCTACATGACCCCGCACAGCGTCCACTACGGCACGGCACAGGCTATCCATGCCATTCGGCAGGCCACCCTCGACCAGGCCTTCCTGGCCCACCCAAACCGCTTCAAGGGCAAGCAGCCGAAACCCCATCACCTCCCAACCGAGGTATGGATCAACCCACCGAAGGAATCAAACAACCTGAATGCCAATCAACCCAACACACTAAATTAATTCCGCCATGTGCAGCAAAGTCATTGACCCACCACGCGGGCTGGATCTGATCGCCCTGCGCATGGCGAGCGCAGGGATTGGGAGTTGCGGCCCGGCTGTCAGGCGAGCAGGATCGCGAGACACAGCGACGCCGCGAACAGCAGCTGGAGTCTGGCGCTGCGCACCAGCAACCAGTTGAACACCGGCCCGGGCGCCTGGCGCCAGAAATCACGCACCAGCACCAGCGCCTGGGGCAGCACCACCAGCGGAATCGCGAATGCGACGCCGCCATGCGCCGGTTGCGCCAGCCACGGCAGCAGGCCGAATGGCAACAACATCAGCACGGCATATTCCCAGCGGCTGAAGCGGCGCCCCAGGCAGACCGCCAGCGTGCGTTTGCCGACGCAGCGGTCGGGCTCGAGGTCGCGGTAGTTGTTCACGACCAGGATCGCCGACGCCGGCAGGCCAACCATAGTGGCGGCCACCAGCACCGCCACGCTGATCCACCCGGTCTGCAGGTAGTAGGTGCCGCCAACCGCCACCAGCCCGAAGAAAACCAGCACCACCAGTTCCCCCCCGGCTGTGTAGGAGATCGGACGCGGGCCGCCCGAATATCCGGTCGCCGCCAGCGCCGCCGTAATACCCGCAACCAGGATCGGCCAGCCGCCGTGCCACGCCAGCGCCAGCCCGACCACGGTGGCCAGCGCAAAACACGCCAGCGAGGCCCGGCGCACCTGGCGGGCCGTGAGCAGGCCCAGCGCCGTGGCGCGCGGCAGCCCGAGCCTGCCGGCGGCGTCGATGCCGCGCTCGAAGTCACTGACGTCGTTGTCCAGGTTGGTTCCGGTTTGCAGCAGCAGGGCTCCCAGCATCGACAGCAGCAACACGCCGATGTCGATGCGGCCGGTGTCGGACCAGGCGAGCGCGCCGCCCACCAGCACCGGACAAACGGCGATGCCAAGGGTGTGGGGCCGCGCCGCAATGGCCCAACTGGCCACGGCGGCGCGGCTGGCCGGTGCCAGCGCGTCGCGTGGAGTGGTCAACCCGGGTTTGGACATGCAGCGCCTTCGCAACGCGGATGCGGACAACGCCATCGACCGTGCGCGGCCCCCGCCGCGCGCGCCAAGTTCGGCTTGGCCGCACGGCTGCGCACTAGACCGCCATGTACCGGCCGGGCCGGTGGTTGACCGCCAGCGTCAGGTTGAGCACCACCGCCCCCAGCACCGACAGCGCCACGCGCGGCCAGTCGGCGACCCACAGGCCCCCCAGGACGATCAGGCTGTCGATGCCCATCTGCACCTTGCCGGCGCGCCATCCCAGTCTTTCCTGCAGGTACAACACCAGCACGTTCATGCCGCCCAGGCTGGCCCGGTGGCGGAACAACATCAACATGCCGGCGCCGCACAGCAGCCCGCCCAACACCGCCGACAGCCATGGCGACAGGTACGCAAAGGTGATGCCGCGCGGCAACAGGTGCGCGAACACCGACAGCAGCGCCACCGCGCAAAAGGTCTTGAGCGTGAATACCGGCCCCATGCGGCGCCACGCAAACAGATAGAACGGCAGATTGACCAGAAAGAATGCGAGGCCGAAATCCATCCCGGTCGCGTAGCGAATCAGGAATGCCAGGCCGGCCGTACCGCCGGTGAGCAGACCGGCCTGGCCGAACAGGACGACGCCCAGCGCCACGAACAGGGTGCCGGTGACCAGCGCCTGCACGTCGTCGCAGGGGCGATGGTGGGCGGGCGGCAGGATTCCCGGCGCGGCCTTTGGCGGCACGACCTCGGGCGGCAGCGCCAGGTCCATCGCGGCCGCGGGCCGATGCACGCCGCCAGCGTCCAAGGCGGCATTCACGCCGACTCCGTGACACGCGCACGGTCGGACTGATGGCCACGGCCGCGCCTGCCGGCCGGCGGAATCGGCGCGGCGGCCGGCAGCCGGACCGCGCCGGTTGCGGGGTCGAAGCAGACGTTTCGCTGGTGCATCGCCAACGGGGCATCCATGGTCTGCACATGGCGCGGGAACCAGAGCGCGAGTTCATGCGCCAGTTGCCGCACGCGCCCGAGATCTCTGTCCCGCCCCTGCTGCAGGCCCTCGCGCATCGTCTGCAACACGACCTTGTGCTCCACGCGGTGGCAGCCGGACGTGGCGAACCGCGTGGCCCGCATCCAGCCGTCTTCGATGGCGAAGTGCTGCTCGGCGTGCGCGATCAGGACGGTCCGGTGCGCCACCAGCGCATCGTCGCCGGCCGCTTGCGGCTGTTCGAGCAGGCACGCGATTTCACGCTGCGTGTCATCCTCGTCGCCGGCCGCTTGCGGCTGTTCGAGCAGGCACGCGATTTCGCGCTGCGTGTCATCCATCGCTGGCAGGCCCGGCGCCAGTGCGTCTGACCATTCAAGCTGCGGCATTTCGAGGACCAGGTAAGGGAACTGCCGCGACCATAACGCGCCGGCCCGTCTGCGGCATTGATCCACGTCAGGCATCTGCACCGCCGCAGTGCCCGCCCGCGCCCGCCCGACGGTACTACTGGGTGCTGGCCCCGGCCAGGAACCACTTGCCGATCAACGCGCGTTCGGCGTCGGTGATGCCGGTGGCATTGTTCATCGGCATCACGCGCGTTACCACCACCTGCTGGTAGACCGACTGCGCGTGCTGGCGCAGCAGCTCCGGCGAGTCGAGCCGGACGTTCTTCATCTGCACCGCACTCCCGTGGCACATGTAACAGCGCTGCTCGAGCACCTTTTGCACCTCGGCAAGGGCCGTGCCCGCGGCGCCAGCGGACGCGGCCGCGGCGGGGGCGTTGGCGAGCGGCACACTGGCTACCGCGGCCTGAAGCGGCGGGCGCATCCACACGATGGCGGCAACGATTCCGGCCACACCCACCGCCGCGTACGGCCACGGGTGGCTGTTGCGGCCAAGCTTGTACCCATGGCGCATGACAAAGAACTGGCGGATCAACGCGCCGGCCAGCATCATCAGGACCAGCACCAGCCAGTTGTACTGGTTGGTGTAGGTGAAGCTGTAGTGGTTGCTGAGCATGGCAAACAACACCGGCAAAGTGAAATAGGTGTTGTGCACGCTGCGCTGCTTGGCGCGTTGGCCGTGCACCGGGTCCACCGGCCGGCCCTCGCGCAGGTCTTTGACCGTGGTGCGCTGGCCCGGAATGATCCAGAAGAACACGTTGGCGCTCATCGTGGTGGCGATCATCGCGCCCACCAGCAGGAACGCCGCCCGCCCGGCGAACCAGTGGCAGGCCAGCCAGGACGCGAAACACACCACCACGAATACCAGAGCGCCGACGATCGCGTCGCCATTCCTGCGCTTGCCGAAGGCCTGGCATATCAGGTCGTAGGCGATCCAGAACACCACCAGGAACGACACCGCCACGCCGATCGCGGCGCCACTGGACCAGTTCACCAACGACTTGTCGATCAGGTAGGTGCCGGCGCTCCAGAGGTAGGACACCGTGAACAGCGCAAAGCCGCTCAGCCAGGTGCTGTAGCTTTCCCAGTAGAACCAGTGCAGGTGGTCCGGCACCACTTTGGGCGCCACCGCGTATTTCTGCGGGTTGTAGAAGCCTCCGCCGTGCACCGCCCACAACTCGCCGCCGACGCCGAGTTCCTGCAGTTCCCTGGACTCGGGTTTGACCAGGCTGCTGTCCAGGAACACGAAGTAGAACGAGGACCCGATCCAGGCGATCGCAGTGATTATGTGGACCCAGCGCAGCAGCAGATTGGCCCAGTCGAGGTAATAACTTTCCATGGCTCAGATCCTTCCCGGCACGCGATGCGGACGACGGCAGACTACACGCTGCTCACCACTGCGGGCGCTGTGAGCAGGCATCGGGTCGCGAACTAGGACACCTGGTGGGGCCCGGCTCCGCTGCGACATGGAAGACAAATTGTATACACTTTTTGCATCCTGTTCAACCGTGGCGCCGGTGCGCCACCTTGGTGTTAACCCTCGCTGCGCAGCTGCAGCAATTGTGCTGCCACGGCAACCGCGATCACTTCGGGTTCCTTGCCGACCACGCCCGCGATGCCAATCGGGCAATGGACCTTCTGCAGTTCATCCGGTTGGAAACCGCGTTCCCGCAGGCGATGGCGGAAGGTCGCCCATTTGGTCTTGCTGCCGATCAATCCGAGGTGGCGCAGGTCGGCGCGCTCGCGCAGGCGCCTGAGGCAGGCCGCCACCACGTCGAGGTCTTCGGCGTGGCTGAAACTCATGACCAGCACCAGCGACCCGGGCGCCAGGCCCGCCACGGCGGCAGCCACCGGATCGGAGTGTTCACACACCACATTGGACGGCACCGACGCGGGGAATATCTCGTCCCGGCTATCGATCCAGGTCACCGAAAACGGCAGCTTGCCGAGTACGTCGATCAGGGCGTGGCCCACGTGGCCACCACCAAACAGCGCCACCGGCACCAGGCGCCGGGTCACCCGAAGGCGCAGCGCCGGGATGTCGGCGCAACCCACCGGCTCGAAGCGCAGGTGCATCACGCCACCACAACACTGGCCCAGGCTCGGCCCCAGTGCGAAGCGCAACACCGCGTCGCCAGTGGCGCCCCCCAGGCGTCGCCGCGCCTCGGCAATGGCCTGGTATTCGACATGGCCACCACCGATCGTGCCCAGCACCGCGTCGGCAAAGACCGCCATCCAGGTACGCGCGTCCCGCGGCACCGAGCCCTCGGTGGCCTCCACGCTGACCCAGAGCGCCGGTTGCAGCGCGAGGAGGGAAAGAACCTGCTCGACCGGATTCACGTTTCATTACCTTCTTGCGCGACGTTGCCGCACCACGTCGATGACAATATCAGGCACAGTATGACTGCTGGGCGCCCGCCGGGCATCCACCGCTCGCCCGGCCATCCGGGCACGGTATGCGCCGGCAGCGCGACCCGCGCAGAACCCGACCTGGAGGCCACCGTGACCCACCTGCCCAAGCGCCCCGCTCCGATTGCAGCCGCGGCACTCACCGCCGCGTTGCTGGCCGCCTGTTCGACAGCGCTGCGCCCGCCACCGCCACCGGCACCCCCACCGGCCGCGATTCCATTGCCGGTGCCGGCACCGCCAGTCGCCACTGCGCCGCCGCTGGTGGTTGCGCCGGCCGCCGAGCCGGTGCCGGTCTCCGCTGCCGCCACCGCCCTGGCCTACCGGCGCGATGCCGCCAGCCATCTGTATGCCAGGAACCAGGAACGCATCTACAAGGGCATGATGCAGCCGCTGCTGTATGCCATCGGCGTACTGGACGTAGACATCGACCGCCAGGGCCAGGTGACCGCGATCAGCTGGCGCCGGGCGCCGAGCCATGCGCCGGAGGTGATGGCCGAGATCGTGCGCACCGTACGCGCAGCCGCGCCCTACCCGGTCCCGGCGCGCATGGGCAAGGTGACCTACACCGACATCTGGCTGTGGGACAAGAGCGGCCGATTTCAACTCGATACCCTGACCGAAGGCCAGCTCTGATACCGGATGCGGTTGCCTGGACAAGGCCGGTTCCGGCACGGCGCCAATCGGTGAAGACCCAGGCGTGGCGCAGGCCGCCTGTGGGCAGACACGGCCTCACGAACCCCGGTAGGTCGAATAACTCCAGGGACTGACGAGCAGCGGCACGTGGTAATGGTCGGTGGTGTGGGCGACGCCGAAGTCGAGGCTGACCAGGTTCAGGAAGTTGGGCTCCGGCAGCGCTACAGCACGGGCCCGGAAGTAACCGGCGACATCGAACACCAGCCGGTAGGTGCCATGCTTGAGGCTCGCCGTGTCGTAAAGCGGTCCGTCCGGATTGCGGCCGTCCTGGTTCAGGATGAAGCGCTTCACCAGCGTCGCAGTGTCGCCTTGCGTCGTGTACAGCGCCACCGCCATTCCGGCGGCCGGAACGCCGTGCATCGTGTCGAGTACGTGTGTGCTCAATCCCATGGGGTTCTCCAAAAAACAAAAGTGTATACACTTTCTGCGGGTTGCGCTATCATCAATGAATGGAATCTTCCTCGACCAGCCTGATCGTCCAGGCGCTTACCAAGGCCATCGTCGAGCACCGCCTGCATCCCGGCAGCAAGCTGGCGGAGCAGAAACTGGCCGACCATTTTGGCGTGTCGCGCACACTGGTGCGCCAGGCGCTGCTGCAACTGTCCCAACACCAGCTGGTGACCCTCGAGCCGGCCCGCGGCGCCTTTGTGTCGGCACCCTCGGTGGACGAGGCCAGACAGGTGTTTGCGGTGCGCCGCATGCTCGAGTCCGAGATGACGCGCGCCTTCGTGCGCCAGGTCACGCCGGCCAAGATCCGCGCCTTGAAGGAGCACATCGCCCGGGAAAAACGCGCGATCGAACAGGAAGACGCGCCCGGTCGCACCGAACTGCTGGGTGACTTCCACGTGCGGATGGCCGAACTGATGGGCAACGAGGTGCTGGCCCAATTGCTGGGCCAGCTGATCTCGCGCTGCGCCCTGATAACGCTGATGTACCAGACCGCGCGTGCCGCGGAACACTCCAACGACGAACATGTGGAGATCGTGCGCGCGCTGGCGGCCAGGGACGAAGAATTGGCCGTGCGCCTGATGAACGACCACCTTTTGCACGTGGAAGAAAACCTGACCTTCGACCGCAAGATTCCCAGCAACGATATTTCGATGGCCCTGTCCTGAGAGACCGCAATGCCCGAACCGACTTCCGTTTATGACGCCACCGCCGCCTACCCGCGTGACCTGGCTGGTTACGGCACGGCGCCGCCGCACGCGCGCTGGCCCGACGGCGCCCGCATCGCGCTGCAGTTCGTGCTGAACTACGAGGAAGGCGGGGAAAACGCCGTGCTGCACGGCGACCCGGCCTCGGAGCAGTTCCTGTCCGAGATGTTCAACCCGGCCGCCTTTCCCGCGCGCCACCTGAGCATGGAGAGCATCTACGAATACGGCTCACGCGCCGGCGTATGGCGCATCCTGCGCGAGTTCGAGCAGCGCCGGCTGCCGCTGACGGTGTTCGGCGTGGGAATGGCGCTTCAACGGCATCCCGACGTGACCGCGGCATTGGTCGAACTGGGTCACGAAATCGCGTGCCACGGCTGGCGCTGGATCAGCTACCAGGCCATCGACGAGGACACCGAGCGCGAGCACATGCGCCTGGGCATGCAGGCGATCGAGAACTTGACCGGCGAGCGGCCGCTCGGCTGGTACACCGGCCGCGACAGCCCGGCGACGCGGCGCCTCGTCGCCGACCACGGCGGCTTCGAATACGACAG
>JANMYG010000619.1:0-2372 GCA_031381865.1 Betaproteobacteria bacterium
TACCCGGGTGGCCTGTTGCCGCTGCGCATTTTCGAGGTGCGTTACCTCGACATGATCGGCAAGTGCCACAAGCTCGGCGCGCCGTTCGGCGTGGTGGCGTTGACCGCCGGCTCCGAGGTGCAGCGGCCTGCGGGCGCCGGCCCAAGCGGCGACGCCTTTGCCAACGAGTCGTTTGCATCGGTGGGCACGCTGGCCACGATCACCGAGTTCTCGGCACCGCAACCGGGCCTGATGGTGGTCCGTTGTGTCGGTGTGCAGAGGTTCGAGGTCAGGCGCAGCGAGAAGCTCAAACACGGCCTGTGGGTCGCGGACGTGTCGCAACGCGCGCCGGACCAGGCCATCCCGGTGCCGGCGGACCTGCAACCCGTGGCCGACGCCCTGGGCAAACTGATCCACACCCTGCAGGAGCGGGCGCTGCCGCCCGAGCAGATGCCGATGTTGCCACCCTATGTGCTGGGTGACTGCGGCTGGGTCGCCAACCGCTGGTGTGAACTGCTGGCGCTGCCGCTGGACGCCAAGCAGCGCATGATGGCGCTCGACAACCCGCTGCTGCGCCTGGAACTGGTGGGCGACATGCTGGAGCGCAGCGGCATCATCCAGTGAGGTCTGGCGCGCATACGCGCGCCGCCGTCAGTCGTCGTTCTTCTTGCCCTTGCCCGACTTTCCGTTCTTGCCGTGGCCCTTTTCCTTGTCCTTGTCCTTCCAGTACTTGGGCGCCTTCTCCGGCTTCATCTGCACCACCCGGTAGCCCGAGTCGCGTTCCCAGCGGCCCGGATGGCGGTAGTAGACATTGCTGCGCTGTTCCCAGACATCCGGTTCCCAGCGGTAGCCCACGCGCTGCACGATGCTGCGGCCGCGGACCCAGATATGCCGGTCGCCGTGCCAGGCCCAGTATCCGGGCGCCCAGACGTAACCCGGCGCCATGACCGGCACCGCTTCGTACAGCGGCGCGGGCGGGCCGACGGTGATGTTGAACGTGACTTGTGCGAACGCGGGCGCCGCAGCGGCCACCAGCGCGCACAACAAGATGCTTCGAATGGTTTTTCCAGTTGTCATGGTGAATCCTGTGGTTGGTCGATGGGCCGATGTTCCCCGCGCGCCGGGCAATGTTCTGTGCGTTGGCCCACACAGACGGCACAGGCGCGCGATGGCGCCGGACATCGCGCGCCGTCGCCCCGGCGGCCGTCGCGCACCGCCCCGGGGTCCGGCAGGGGAGGTTCGTCCTGGGTGCGCCAACGCACAGACCACCGCTGGCCCGCCATGAAGAATGCCCGCAAGCGCTTTCCCGCGCCGAACCACCACCCGCTGCATGGCGCAGCGCTTCACGCCCGTTCCGGAGTACCGACATGACGCTTGCACTCACCCCCCTGGTTTCGCTGCTTGCCGGCGTGCTGATCCTGGTTGTTCCCCGCCTGCTGAACTACATCGTGGCGGCTTACCTGATCGTGATCGGGTTGCTGGGGCTGTTTCCGCACCTGCGCTTGAGTTAGGCACATCGGCCCGCGTGGCGGCGGGCGCGCCAGCGCCCGGCAGGTGGTGTGTGCGCCAGCACACGAGACACGGCAAGGCGCCCGCCGTTCAACGTGCGCCATTGAATGGAGACCGTGCATGACCGAAAGCAGAGCCGATTACTCACCCGTCGACAGGGCCACGGGCGCCGAGGCGGCCAGGGTCGAAACCCTGCGCCAGAAGGCATGGCTCAAGGCCGGTGCGCTGCAGGATGCGATTCTCAACAGCGCCAACTTCTCGATCATCGCCACCGATGAAAAGGGCGTGATCCAGCTGTTCAACGTGGGCGCCGAGCGCATGCTCGGGTATGCGGCCGCCGACATGGTGAACCTGCTCACACCCACCCATTTTTCCGAGCCGCTGGAAGTGATGGCGCGGGCGGTGGTCCTGAGCCGCGAAAACGTCGAGACGATTGCGCCCGGATTCGAGGCACTGGTGTTCAAGGCCACGCGCGGCATCGAAGACATCTACGAACAGACCTGCATCCGCAAGGATGGCAGCCGCTTCTCGGCGATCGTATCGGTCACCTCACTGCGCGACGCCGACGCACAGATCATCGGATTCCTGCTGATCGGCACCGACAATTCCGAGCGCAAGCAGGTAGAAGAACAACTGCGCGTCGCCCAGCTCGTGCAGGCCGAGACCCAGCGCAAGCACGCCAAACTGGCGTCGCAGAAAGCCGCCCTGGCGCAATACGACTACGTGTCGGCGATGAGCCAGGAACTGCGCAACCCGCTCAACACCATCCTCGGTTTCGCGCAATTGATGGCGTCGGATTCCCCGGCGCCCAGCGCGTCGCAGAAGGAAAGCATTGCGCAGATCCTGCAGGCCGGCTGGTACCAGATGGAGCTCATCGACGAGGT
>JANMYG010000630.1:0-1871 GCA_031381865.1 Betaproteobacteria bacterium
TCGACCCAGCGGAAATTCTCGGGCGAATCCCAGTAGGTGCCATGTTCGGTCACCCAGGCCAGGTGCAGCAGGTGGCTGGCGCCCACGCCCCGCGCCAGCGTGGCCAGATCGTCGCTCGCCAACAGATCGGCCGCCACGAACGCGGCGCCGGCGAGGTCGCGCGGGAGCCGGCGCCCCACCGCCACCGCCGGGATGCCGCACTGCTGCAGGGCCCGCAGCGCGTATTGCCCCAGGAAGCCGCTCGCGCCGGTCAGCAGGACCTTCATGCCGGCAGCGACGCCCTGCGTGGTTCGCCGCCGCCACCGCCGTGCAGCGCCGCGCCCGCAGCCCAGGTTTCGAGTCGCGGCACCGCGGTCACGAACTGGCCGCCCCACTGCGCGATGTAGGCCAACTGGGCCGCCACTTCGGCGCGCAGGTTCCAGGGCAGCACCAGCACCCAGTCGGGCCGGTGCGTCGACAACTGCGCTTCCCCGACGATCGGTATGCGGCTGCCGGGCATGAACTTGCCCTGTTTGGCCGGATTGCGGTCGACCACGAACTCCACCAGGTCCGGCCGAACGCCGGCGAAATTCAACAGCGTATTGCCTTTGGCGGCTGCGCCGTAGGCGGCGACGGTCTGTCCGTCGCGCTGCGCCTGCAGCAAAAACGTGAGCAGTGCATGTTTGATCCGCACCGCCTGCGCCTGGAAACCCGCATAGAAGGCGCTGGCTTGCAAGCCGGCCCGGGTCTCGCGCGCCAGCACCTCCCCCACCGCACTGGTGATGGGTTGTTCGCCGCTATCGCAGCGCTGCGTGAAGACGCGCAGGCTCCCGCCATGGGTGCCCAGGTCCTGCACGTCGAACACCACCAGTCCGTTGGCCGCGCAGATGCGCTGCACGCTGCACAGTGAAAGGTAGGAGTAGTGTTCGTGGTAGGCGGTGTCGAACTGGCAGCCGCGCACCATGCTCAGCAGATGCGGGAACTCGAAGGTCGCCACCCCGTGCGGCTTGAGCAACGCGGCAAAACCCGCCACGAAATCATTGATGTCGGGTACGTGGGCCAGCACGTTGTTGGCCACCATCAGGTCGGCGCGCCCGCCGTTGCGCGCCATCTCCCGCGCCAGCGCAACGCCGAAAAACCGCTCGACGATCTCCAGGCCGCGCGCGCGCGCCGCGGCGGCCGTGCCGGCCGTCGGTTCGATGCCCAGACAGGGAATACCGAGGCGCTGCACATACTGCAGCAGGTAGCCGTCGTTGGCCGCGATCTCGACCACCAGGCTGTGCGGCCCGAGCGAGAAGCGCTGCGCCACCTGCTCCACATAGGTCCTGGCATGGGTCAGCCAGGAACTCGAGAAGGAGCTGAAGTAGGCGTAGTCGGCGCCAAACAGCGCTTCGCGACCCGCGTGGTCTTCGGTCTGTACCAGCCAGCACCCGGTACATACCAGCAGGCGCAACGGGTACCAGAGTTCCGGCGCGTCCAGGGCGTCGGCATCCAGGTAGGCGTTCGAGGGCGGCGCACTGCCCAGTTCGAGCAACGGCAGTTCCAGCCGACACGCGCAATGGCGGCATTTCATGCCGACACCTGCGCCAGATACATGCTGACCGATGGTTGACCCGTGTCGCGATCCGACAACCGCGCCACCGGCAGCGGCCACGGTATGGCCAGTTGGACGTCGAGCGGATGCAACCCGGCCTCGGCCTGCGGGCGGTGGCATTCGGAATGGCAATACACCAACTCGGCCTCGTCGCTCAGCGCCTGGAACCCGTGCGCAAAGCCTTCCGGGATCAGCATCGCGCGGCCATTGGCGCAGGACAGTATCTCGGCGTGCCAGCGCAGGTAGGTCGGTGAATCCGCACGCAGGTCGACCGCCACGTCCCACACCTCGCCGCGCA
>JANMYG010000631.1:0-7629 GCA_031381865.1 Betaproteobacteria bacterium
GGGCGGCGTTAAAGTCTGGCGACACACCAAGCGGGCCCTATTCCATGAACCACGACGTCATCATTACCTGCGCATTGACCGGTGCCGGCGACACGGTCGGCAAACATCCGGCGATTCCGGTCACGCCGGCCCAGATCGCCGCAGCGGCCGTCGAAGCCGCCCGGGCCGGTGCGACGGTGGTGCACTGCCACGTGCGCGACCCCGCCACCGGCAAGGGCAGCCGCGAACCCGCCCTGTACCGCGAGCTGATGCAGCGCATCCGCGATTCGGGCGTGGACATGGTAGTCAACCTCACGGCCGGCATGGGTGGTGACCTCGAGATAGGCGCGGGCGAAGACCCGACCCGTTTCGGCCCCGGCACCGACCTGGTCGGACCGCTGGCGCGCCTGGTGCATGTGGAAGAGCTGCTGCCCGACATCTGCACGCTGGACTGCGGCACGCTGAACTTCGGCGACGGCGACACCATCTACGTGTCCACGCCGGCAGCCTTGCGCACGGGCGCGAAACGCATCACCGAACTGGGTGTCAAGGCGGAGCTGGAAATCTTCGATACCGGCCACCTTTGGTTCTCCAACCAGATGATCAAGGAGGGTCTGCTGAAAGACCCGCTGTTCCAGCTCTGCCTGGGCATTCCGTGGGGCGCACCGGCCGACACCACCACAATGAAGGCGATGGTCGACAACCTGCCGGCCGGCGCCACCTGGGCCGGCTTCGGCATCGGGCGCATGCAGATGCCGATGGCGGCGCAGGCGGTGCTGCTGGGCGGCAATGTGCGCGTGGGCCTGGAAGACAACCTGTGGCTCGACAAGGGTGTGCCGGCCAGCAACGGCGCGCTGGTCGAGCGCGTCATCAAGCTGATCGAATGCATGGGCGCCCGACCGATGACGCCGGCCCAGGGGCGTATCAAGATGGGCCTGAAGGCCCGCGGCTGACGTTGGCGCATTTCGCGACGCCGTTTGGAATAAAGATCAGTGGTAGTTTTCGAGGAGCCCTCATGTCGTTTGTCACGGATATCAAGACCTTTGCCGCGCTCGGCAGCGGTGTCATCGGCAGCGGCTGGGTCGCGCGCGCGCTGGCCAACGGGCTGGACGTGGTGGCCTGGGACCCGGCTCCCGGCGCCGAGGCGCAGTTGCGCGCTCGCATCGCCAAGTGCTGGGGTGCGCTCGAGCAGCAGGGCCTGAAGGCCGGCGCATCGCAAAGCCGGTTGCGGTTTGTCCACACCATCGAGGAATGCGTGGCCCAGGCAGACTTCATCCAGGAAAGCGCGCCTGAAACCCTGAGCCTCAAGATCGATCTGCACGCGAGGGTCAGCGCGGCGGCGCGGCCCGATGTGCTGATCGGCTCCTCGACCTCGGGCCTGTTGCCGTCCGAGTTTTATGCCAACGCGAAGAACCCCGAGCGTTGTGTCGTGGGCCATCCGTTCAACCCGGTTTACCTGCTGCCGCTGGTCGAAGTGGTCGGCGGCGCGCAAACCTCGCCCGATGCCATCCAGGCCGCCATGGCGTTCTACCGGTCGCTGGGCATGAAGCCGCTGCATGTGCGCAAGGAGGTGCCGGGTTTCATCGCCGACCGCCTGCTCGAGGCCATGTGGCGCGAATCGCTGCACCTGGTCAACGACGGTGTCGCCACCACGGGTGAGATCGACGACGCGATCCGTTACGGCGCCGGCATCCGCTGGTCCTTCATGGGCAGCTTCCTGATCTACACGCTGGCCGGCGGCGACTCCGGCATGCGCCACTTCATGGCGCAGTTCGGGCCGGCGCTCAAGCTGCCCTGGACCAAACTCGAAGCGCCAGAGCTGACCGACGCCCTCATCGACAGCGTCGTGGATGGCACGTCGGAGCAGCTCGGCAGCCATAGCATCGCCGACCTGGAGCGGTACCGCGACGACTGCCTGCTGGCGGTGCAGGCGGCGGTGCGCGCGACCAAGCTCAAACACGGCATCGCGCTCGATGAGTGACGCCGCCGGCGCGCTGCTGGACCCGTGGCGTGGCACGGTGCTGCAAGAGTGGACCGACTACAACGGCCACCTGCGCGACGCCCACTACCTGTTGATCTTCAGCATGGCCACCGACGCCCTGATGGACCTGTTCGGTCTCGACGAAGCCGGGCGCAAGGCCACCGGCCACTCGATCTTCACGCTCGAGTCGCACATCAACTATCTGCTGGAGGTGAAGGAGGGCACGCCGATCGAGGTGCGCACCCAGATCCTGGGGGTGGATGCCAAGCGCCTCAACATCTACCACACGCTGCATGTGGCCGGCGCCGAACCCATGCTGGCGGCGAACCAGCAGATGCTGCTCAACGTCGACATGTCGGGCCCGCGCGCGGCGCCGTTCGCGCCGTCGGTATTGCCCAGGGTGCAGGCGCTGGCCGCGCGCCACCGCGACCTGCCCACGCCGAAATACGCCGGCCGGTCGATCGCGCTTCCGGGTTGAGCCAGCGGCCGGCCCGCCTCAACGCCGGTCTCGCGCCGCCGCTGTGCGATGGCTGGAATGCGCAGGGTGCAGACGGTGCCGGGCAGGGTGCCCGGATCGAACCGGAATGGGGCGAACCAGCCCAATCTGAACCCCACGACGCGCTCGCTCAACGCTCCGATTGGTGAACGCGCAAACCGGCGATACAGACGCGCCGTGGGTCGGGCTGTGCCGATGGTGCTGCCGAGCGCCGCAAAAGCTCGGGCGAGCGATGCATCAGGCTCGGGCGAGCGATGCATCAGGACCCAGCGATGCCATTTGTTCGTGCCTGCGCCGGCAAAGTGGAGGTTTTGAGGATGGCCACGGGGGCGATATCTGGGCTCATGGGGTTGAATTTCCGATCCTCTTCGAGCAGAATCTGCGCCATTCGCTGATGTGGGTCATCGGCATCGGAACCAACGCGATCAGGAGCAGCCTGATGGCACAGCGCGGGCTCGGCCCACCACGTTGAGGTGAACTGGATGAATCGAAACATGACGGCTTTCGCCTGCATCGCACGTGGCGCCGCGCTGAGTGCGCTGTTGGCAATCGCGCCGCTGGCCTGGGGGCAGAACCTCGGCTTCGTGGTTGTGGCCGAAGGGTTGACCGCGCCGCTGCACTTTGAAGAGGCGGGCGACGGCAGCGCGCGCCGCTTCATCGCCCAGCAAGACGGCGTGGTTCGTGTTCTTGGCGCCGACGGGCGGCTTGCGAGCGAGCCGCTGCTCGATTTGCGCCCACGCATGCTTGCGCTCGAACAAGGCTTCGAGGAACGTGGACTGCTCGGGTTCGCGCTGCATCCGCAGTTCGCACGCAACGGCCGCGTCTTCGTCACCTATTCGGCGCCGCTGCGCGCGAGTGCGCCGCCGAGCTGGAACCACACGCGGCGCGTTTCCGAATTCACCGCCAGGCCGGGCGACTTGTCGCGCATCGAAATCGCTTCCGAGCGTGTGCTGCTCGAAGTCGATTGGCCGAGCCGCAAGCACAACGGCGGTGCGCTCGGGTTCGGCCCGGATGGGCATCTGTACATCGGGTTCGGCGACAGCGGCGCTTCGCACGGCATCGGGCCGAAGGTACTCTGGGAAGCGTTCGACGTTCCGGCCGAGGCGCTCGGCTGGGACCATCTGGCGCAGGACCGCGAGTCGTTGTTCGGCAAGATCCTGCGCATCGACGTGGATCGCGGCTTCCCCGGCTACGCGATCCCGCGCGGCAACCCGTTCGCTGAAGGGCAAGGCCGGCGCGAAGTGTTTGCCTGGGGCTTGCGCAACCCGTTTCGGATCGCGTTCGACCGCAACGGCAGCGGCGACTTCTACGTCACCGCCGTCGCCGAGACGCTGTGGGAGGCGGCGTACCGCGTACGCGGGCCAGGCAATTTAGGCTGGCCGCTGATGGAGGGTGCGCATTGTGTCGATCGCCTGCGCCCGCGCCAGCCACCCGCCACTTGCGCCGACCGCGATGGCGCCGGAACAAAGCTCGAGCTGCCGGTCGTCGAGTACCCGAACATGCAGGCGTCGCACCCCGCGACCAAGCTCGGCATCGCCGGCGTAGGCACCGCGATCACCGGCGCGCTGATGGTGCGCGGCGCGCCATTGCCGCGCCTGGCAGGCCGGCTGCTCGTCGCCGACTGGAGCGCGGCTTTTCAGCAGCCTTCGGGCCAGCTGTTCGTCGCGCAGCCGCCGGCCGACGGCGCCGTGCCCTGGCCGATGACGCGTGTGCTGCAACTGACCAGCCGCATCATCGGGCTCACCGAAGACCGCGCCGGCGAAGTCTACCTGCTGACCAACGAGACCTTCGGCCCCTACGGAACCACCGGTCGCGTGCTGCGCCTCGTCGACCGGCCCTGATAACGCGCCACCGGCGCCGCGTACCCGAATCGGCTCGCGCGCAACCATGGCCGCTGGCAAGAAGACAAAGGGGGCCGGGAGGGTTCGCCTCCAGCGGCCCGACCTGCGGTCGATCCAATACCAGTTCGAACGAATCCAGTCGCCGGTCCGCGCCATCGGCGGCCTCCGTTGCGCGCTGTCCCGGCATGCTGCCCAAGAGTGCAGGGTGAGGTGCCAATCGGTTGGCGCGCACGGCATGCGTCGGTTGGTAATGGACCGTTCGCGCGCAGGGTCGGCTATTTGGGCCTGGCCTCGCATGGTCGGGCCACAATGCGAGAAACAGGCGTTGGGTTCCGGGCGGGGCCGTGTTGTAGAAGTGATGGCGCCGAGGCCCAGCCATTTTGTCTACCAGGTCGCACCGGACACGCAAGCGACGGTCCGGGAGCAACCCGTCGAGATAACTTACATGCGATGTTTTGGCGAACCGGCGCATTGGCCGGCAAAGCCATGGCAAGCGGCGCCGGGCTTGGATCTCCGAGGTTGTTCCCTTGTTGGCGTGAATATTGCGGTCGTCCAAAGCGTTGCGGTATGCGTCGCGGCTTTTCAACAAGGCTTTCGCCGAAGGCTGGTCTACAGAGGGAACCCGGTTTGATCGATTACTTCGCTGTCAAGAGGCGCTTTATCGCGTCTCTCGCGCCGATGGCGCTGGCCATCGGCACGCTGGTGGTAGCCGGTGCGGCGTCGGCTGGCAGTGCCAGCAGCAGGGGCTCCTTGAAAATCGGAGCAACCGTGGAAAACAACTGCGCGATCGATACCACCGGTACCGGCATATCCATTGTGTGCAGCGGTGCCTCGGTCAAGACAGAACTGGGTGTTGCTGTGAGCACCGCAGATGTAACGATTACCTACACTTCAGACAATGGTACGAACACGGCGACGATTACCTACTCCCCGTGATCGACCAGGTCCGCTGGTCAGGGCCTGATCGCCGTCAACGCAGATACGGGGCGCAATGCGCGGGTGCTGGTTAAGGGTCGACATCAAGCATACCGTGACCACTGGGACCTGACCTCGCGCTGCCTGGCGTCGGCATGGTCCCATTGGCGCGTTCGGTCGGCTGTCAGCAAACGGAGCCTGGACGAGCGCAGGCCTTGCGTGCCCAAGTGGGGTGCCGCAGCGGGCTACACATAGGGTTACTCCGTACGGGGGACATGGCCCGAACACCTATGATGCAGCGCAGCAACCACCGGCCGATGTCGGCAGGCGGGAAATGGACGTGATTGGACCTGAATGGACTCGATGTGACGAATGCAGGCTCTTCATGGGTGGCGCGCTCGGCGGACCATCCGGCAACCACCACCCTGTCCGGGGTGGTCGCGGTTTGACGTTCGTGCGCCAGAGCGTCTGCGTCCCGGACCAGGACCAACGCCCGTCCCGTCCATGACCACAGATACCATTCTCGAGACCCGCGGGCTGACCAAGGAATTCAAGGGCTTCGTGGCGGTCGACCACGTGGACCTGCAGGTGCGCCGGGGTGCGATCCATGCACTGATCGGGCCCAACGGCGCCGGCAAGACCACCTGCTTCAACCTGCTGACCAAGTTCCTGGCGCCGACCTCGGGCCAGATCCTGTTCAACGGCGAGGACATCACGCAGGTGGCGCCAGCGCACATCGCGCGGCGCGGCATCATCCGCTCGTTCCAGATTTCGGCCGTGTTCCCGCACCTGAGCGTCCTTGAGAACGTGCGCGTGGCGCTGCAGCGCAAGCTCGGCAATTCGTTCCATTTCTGGCGCTCCGAGCGCGTGCTCGACCGCCTCGATGCGCGCGCCCTGGAGTTGCTGGCCGAGGTCGACCTGGCGCCTTATGCCCACGGCGTCGCGGTGGAGCTGAGTTATGGCCGCAAGCGTGCGCTGGAGATCGCCACCACGCTGGCGATGGAGCCCGAGCTGATGCTGCTCGACGAGCCGACGCAGGGCATGGGCCTGGAGGACGTGAACCGGATCCGCCAGCTGATCAAGAAGGTGGCGGCCAACCGGACGGTGCTGATGGTCGAGCACAACATGAGCGTGGTCGCTAGCATCGCCGACACCATCACCGTGCTCGCGCGTGGCGCCACCCTGGCCGAAGGCCCTTATGCCGTGGTCTCGAAGAACCCGGCGGTGATCGAGGCCTATATGGGCAGCACTGACGCCGAACTCGGTGGTGCACACTGATGGCCGCACCGTTCCTGGAGATTCGCGGTCTGCACGCCTGGTATGGCGAGTCGCATGTGCTGCACGGGGTCGACTTCGCGGTGCACGAGGGCGAGGTGGTCACGCTGCTGGGCCGCAATGGCGCCGGGCGAACCAGCACCCTGCGCGCCATCATGGGTTTGACTGGCAGCCGCAAGGGCTCGATCCGCATCCGGGGCACCGAGACCATCACATGGCCCACCCACCGCATCGCCCGACTCGGGCTCGGGTATTGCCCAGAGGAACGCGGGATCTTCTCCAGCCTGTCGGCGCAGGAAAACCTGATGCTGCCGCCCGAGCTCGCCAAGGGCGGCATGGGCGTGGATGAGATCTACGTCATGTTCCCGAACCTGCAGGAGCGCGCCTCCAGCCAGGGCACCCGGCTGTCGGGCGGCGAACAGCAGATGCTGGCGGTCGCCCGCATCCTGCGCACCGGCGCGCGACTGCTGCTGCTCGACGAAATCTCGGAGGGCCTGGCCCCGGTCATCGTCCAGAAGCTCGCCGAGATGGTCAGGACCTTGCGCACCAAGGGCTACACCATCGTGATGGTGGAGCAGAACTTCCGATTCGCCGCGCCGCTGGCCGACCGTTTCCTGGTCATGGAACACGGCGAGATCCAGCAGGAGTTCACCCAGGCGCAGTTGCCCGAGCGCATCGCGCAGCTGCACGAATACCTGGGTGTCTGAACCGGCATCCCATTTTTCCGCAACCTTCATCACACCGAGGAGATCCCCGATGAAACTCAAGAAACTCACAGCCGCCTGCGCGCTGGCCTTTGGCATGGCCCTGGGCCTGGGTGCCCCGGCACAGGCACAGATATCCGGTGACGTGATCCGCATCGGCATCATCACCGACATGTCGAGCGTTTATGCCGACATCGACGGCCCCGGCGGAGTGGAGGCGATCAAGATGGCGATCGCCGACGCGGGCGGCAACGTCGCCGGCAAGAAGATCGAGATCCTGTCGGCCGATCACCAGAACAAGCCCGACGTCGCAGCGGCCAAGGCACGCGAGTGGTTCGACACCCAGGGCCTGGACATGCTCATCGGTGGCACCAACTCGGGCACCAGCCTGGCGATGGCCAAGGTCGCGGCCGAAAAGAAGAAGCCCTTCCTGGTCGT
>JANMYG010000645.1:0-14787 GCA_031381865.1 Betaproteobacteria bacterium
GAGCGCGCCGCCGATGACTACCTGAGCGGTCTCGACGGCGTCTACCCGCATGCCGACTACGTCACCGTCAATATTTCCAGCCCCAATACCAGCAACCTGCGCGAACTCCAGAACGATGCGGCGCTGGACGCATTGCTTGCCAAGTTGTCCCGACGGCGCGATGCGCTGCAGCGCCGGCACGGCCGCAAGGTACCGCTGTTTGTCAAGATCGCGCCCGACCTGGACCGGACCCAGATCGCCGTTATTGCCGACGCGTTGCAGCGCCACGCCATGGACGGTGTCATTGCCACCAACACGACCACGGGGCGGGAGGCGGTGCAGGGGATGCGCCATGCGCAGGAGGCCGGCGGACTGTCCGGCGCGCCGCTGCTGGAGGCGAGCAACAGCGTCATCCGCGAGTTGCGGCGGGTCCTGGGCCGGAAGTTCCCGATCGTCGGTGTCGGCGGCATCCTGAGTGCACAGGACGCCCTCAGCAAGATCGACGCGGGCGCCGACGTGGTACAGATCTACACCGGTCTGATCTACCAGGGACCGGATCTCGTGACGCAGTGCGCGACCGCGATCCGGGACCGCTGCCGCGGCGCGCATCCCTGATGCGTCGCCCCTTCACGCCGGTCTGCCGTGGCACAGCCCCGCGACATGTTGCGCGATCGCCAGTGAACTCGTCAAACCAGGCGACTCGATGCCGAACAGGTTCACGAGGCCGGCCACGCCGTGGTCGGCCGGTCCCTGGATCATGAAATCGCGCGCGGCTTGGGTCGGCGACTGGATCTTGGGCCGGATGCCGGCGTAACCCGGCACCAGGGCACCATCGGGCAACGCCGGCCAGTAGCTGCGCACCTGGGAATAGAAGGCCTCGGCGCGCGCGGGATCGACCGCAAGGTCGGCCGCCGACGACACCCACTGGACGTCCGGGCCGAACTTGGCCTGGCCACCCAGATCGATGGTGAGATGCACGCCCAGGCCGGCCGCCTCGGGCACGGGATAAATCAGGTGCGTGAACGGCGAACGGCCCGAGAGCGTGAAGTAGTTGCCTTTGGCAAAGTAGGCCACCGGAACATGGCGCGGGTCGAGGCCGGAGAAATTGCGCGCCAGCTCCGGCGCATGCAGGCCGGCCGAATTGACAACCACCGATGCCACGATCTCGGTCCCGTCCGCGGCGCGCAGGCGAATTCCGTCCGGTCGGCATTCCGCGCTGGCCAGGGGCGAGTTCAGGGCCACCACACCACCGGCGTTTTCCAGGTCACCCTGCAGGGCCAGCATCAATGCGTGGCTGTCCACGATCCCGGTGGCGGGTGAATACAGCGCCGAGTCGCACGCGAGGTGGGGCTCCAAAACCTGCGCCTGTGCCCGCGAGAGCGGCTCCAGCTCTGCCACGCCGTTGGCCAGGGCAGCTGCGCGCATGGCGGTGAGCTGGGAGACCTGGGCGCGCGTGGTCGCCACGATCAGCTTGCCACAACGACGGTGTCCGACACCGCGTTGTTCGCAGTACGCATACAGCAGGGCATTGCCGCGCACGCACAACGACGCCTTGAGCGAGCCCAACGGGTAGTAGATCCCGGCGTGGACCACCTCGCTGCTGCGTGAACTGGTTCCGGTTCCGATCGCCGACGCCGCTTCCAGCACCAGCACATCACGCCCGCCCAAAGCCAATTCCCTTGCAATTGCCAGGCCGACCACGCCAGCCCCGATCACGACACAGTTGAACTTGTCCACCTCGAGTGCCCGCTTGACGTCACTTCATTTGCACCGAGCCCGAGACTGTCACCACGACCGCGGTCTTGCCCGCCTCCAGCGGCACCGGCGCCTCGGCGCTGGCCGCCTTGGCCTCCATGGCCATGACACGCTGCCGCGGAACAAAACCCTGGTCGTTCGCGTTCACCGACACCTCGCGCACGGTATAGCCGGCAAAACCGAAACCGCGGCTGATGTCCGCCGCCTTGGACTTGAAGCGTTCGATCGCCTGCGCCTGTGCGTCGGCTTCCACTTTGGCGCGCTGCTCCCGGCTCAGGCCGAAGCTGACACTGCCCATGGTGAGGGTCTGGATCTTTCCCGCAGTGGCGCCAATGCGGGCGAAGTCGCGGCCTTCGAGCACCAGTTCGGTGGTACCTTGCCACGCAACGAACTTGCCGTCACGGTTGTAACGCGGGTAGAGATTGAAGCTGCCGGTGCGCACTTCGAGCTGGCCTGGCAACACCACCTTTTTCGCCTCGGCCAAAGCGGTTTCAAGGGCCTGCTTGAGTTGCGCCTGCACGTTCGCCGCATCGGGCCCGTCGCGGCTGGTGTTCATGCTCAGCGTCAGCAGGTCCTGCTGCACCTCGATCGACGCACTGGCCGCCAGTTGCACCAGATTCTGGGGTGGCTGGACCGACATTTGCTGGGCAGAAACACCGGCCGACAAGATCGCCAGTGCGCAGGTTGCAACAAGAGTTCGAATGGCGGTCAAGGGTGGTTCCTCGTCAGGAGAGAAAAGGGATTGCAGCGCCCCGCACGGGCGCGCTTCGGTCCGGGCGGCCGCGATCACGGCCGACGGCGCTGGTCGGCCGCTTCCTGCTGGCGCAACTGCTGGCGCATCTCGGCGAGTTCGCGCGCCGACAGATGGCGACCGGTCGTTGCAGGAACTTCCAGACTCGCATCAGGCACTTTGTTCGTGCGGCTCACCAGCAAAGCGTTGCGCAATTCGATGCGGCGCTGCTCGCGCGCGTCTTGGCGCTCTTGCGCCGACGCGCCATTCTGCATCGGCTGTGCGAACGCGCTGGCAACACTGAGGCAGATCATGGCGGGCAGGAAACGTCGTGGCATAGTCCAAGAATAACGCCTCGGACCACCCACATGGGCACACATGCGCGACACGCAAATGTGCCAAGGTCGCGAGACTTGTAACTTTCTGTCAGTCAAATCGTCAAACCGGCATAGCGACGTGCCGAAGCCCGCAGAATCGGGCTTGTTACAAATTTACCGGAAGCCCTATGACCCAGACTTCGAGCCGCAACGACAGGATATTGGTGGTCGATGACGACGCACGCATCCGCGACCTTTTGCGCCGCTACCTGACCCAGGAAGGATTCGAGGTTTTCCAGGCCGAAGACGGCAAGTCGCTCACCCGCATACTGTTGCGCGAAACCGTCGATCTGATCGTCCTCGACCTGATGCTGCCGGGCGAAGACGGCCTGTCGATCTGCCGGCGGCTGCGCGCCGCCAATGACCGCACGCCGATCATCATGCTGACCGCGAAGGTGGAAGACGTGGACCGCATCGTCGGGCTCGAGGTCGGTGCCGATGATTACCTCGGCAAGCCCTTTAATCCGCGTGAACTGCTCGCGCGCATCAACGCGGTCCTGCGCCGGCGCCCGGTGACCGAGGCACCCGGCGCACCTTCGAGCGAAAACGAAACGGTCCAGTTCGGCCCCTTCAGTTTCGACCTGGGCACGCGCACGCTGCTGAAGTCGGGCCAGGAACTGCCATTGACCACCGGTGAATTTGCGATGCTCAAGGCGCTGGTACGCCATCCGCGCCAGCCGATGTCACGCGAGAAACTCGCGCAACTGGCACGCGGCCGCGAATTCGAGCCCTTTGATCGCAGCCTGGATGTACAGATATCGCGCCTGAGAAAAATGATCGAGGCCGATGCAGCAAGCCCGCGCTACATTCAGACGGTCTGGGGCGTGGGTTACGTATTCGTGCCGGACGGTGCCGCCTGAGGTGGCCAAGCTTGCGGCGCCCCTGCTCAGCGAACCGGCACCGCTGGAGGCTGCAGGGACCGCGCCTGGAGGCGGGCGCGGCGCCGGCCTGAGCCTGTTCTGGCGCACTTTCTTCCTGATCGCGGCACTGTTGCTGGTCAGTATCCTGGCCTGGCTGCAGGCGCTGCGCGTGTTCGAACTTGAACCGCGTGCGGTTCAGGCCGCGCGGCAAATTGCATCGCTGGTCAACCTGAGCCGCGCGGCACTGATCCACTCCGACTCGATCGCGCGGGTCTCGCTGATCAAGACCATGACCGAGCAGGAGGGGGTGCGTATCCTGCCACGCGAACCGGACGACAAATTCGAGCCCTTCGGTGATGACGCGGTCGGACGACGCATCGCAAGCGAGTTGACGGAACGCCTGGGCCCGGGCACGGTGGTGGCCGACAGCGTCAACCAGGAATCCGGCCTGTGGGTGGGGTTCACGATCGAAGACGACAGCTACTGGATGCTGACCGACCGCGCACGCCTGAACCCGCCGGCCGGCAAGACCTGGATCATTTGGCTGGTCACCGCCGCCGCCTTGTCGCTGGCGGGCGCGGCGCTGATCGCGCGCCTGGTCAACCGACCGCTGAAACACCTTTCGGTCGCAGTCGGACGGGTGCGCGATGGCGACTTCGCCGGCAGTGAACTCAACGAGACCACCGTCACCGGTGAGATACGCCAGGTCAACTTCGAATTCAACCGGATGTTGCGCAAGCTGGCCCAGATCGAACAGGACCGCGCCGTCATGCTCGCGGGCATATCGCACGATCTGCGCACCCCCTTGGCCAGGCTGCGTCTGGAGACCGAGTTGAGTGTCACGGACACGGTGGCCCGAAACCACATGGCCGCCGACATCGAACAGGTCAACGCCATCATCGACAAGTTCATGGACTATGCCCGTCCGGACCAGGTGGCTCTGGAACCGGTCAAGCTGGCCGAGGTGGTGAACCGGTGCGTCTATGCGCTCAAGGACCGTGCCGACATCCTGTTCCGGATCGATGTGCCGACGGACATCCTGGTGCTGGCCGACGAGGTGGAATTGAGCCGGGTGATCTCCAACCTGCTCGAAAACGCGGCGCGTTACGGCAAGTCGCCCGACAGCGGCATTGCCGATGTCGACCTGAGCGCCAAAGTGCGCGAAGGCTGGATCCTGATCGAGGTACGCGACCACGGGCCGGGTGTCGCCGGGGACAACCTGGCGCACCTGACCAAGGCGTTCTTTCGCGGCGATACGGCTCGCACCGAGGCGACCGGCGCCGGACTCGGCCTGGCCATCGTCGAGAAGAACGTCCAGCGCATGGGGGGCATCTTTTCGCTCGCCAACCGCAGTTCCGGCGGCCTCGTGGCCCGGATCCAGTTGCAGCGCGTGATGTGAGCCGGGCGCGCCCGGATGCGGGAGCCGATGATGAAGATCGGCGAGCGCCCGATGCATGTGAGCCGGGCGCGCCCGGATGCGGGCCAGGGGACGTACACCGGCCGAAAAGGCGGGTTAGCGCCGCAGCAATACGACGGCCCGCGCCTCGATCGCCTGGCCCAGCCCGACCGGGCCCAGTCCCTCGGCTGTCTTCGCCTTGATGCTTACCTGATCCTGCCGCAGCGCCAGAGCGGCGGAAATATTGGCACGCATGGCCGCAATCCAGGGCATCAGTTTTGGCGCCTGTGCGATCACGGTACTGTCGACATTGCAGACTTCGAAACCCTGGCTCCGCACGCGCCGCGCTGCTTCGGCCAGCAACAGCGATGAATCCGCACCCCGGAACTGCGGGTCGGTATCGGGGAAATGGGTGCCGATATCGCCCAGCGCAGCCGCGCCCAGCAGCGCGTCGGTGATCGCATGCATCAGCACGTCGGCGTCGGAATGGCCCAGCAGGCCAAGATCGAACGGGATGTGCACCCCGCCGATCACGAGTTTGCGCCCGGCCACCAGCGCATGGATGTCCCATCCCTCGCCGATGCGCAACTCGGGAATGGGCAGCTGTCGTTCAGGGGTAGTCATAGTCCAGTTCCTTGCCCGGCTTGCGGCCGCGGCCCAGCAGAACCGCGCGCGCCAGCGCGAAATCGTCCGCGTAGGTCACCTTGAAGTTCGAAGCACTGCCCGGCACCAGTTTCGGTGCCAGCCCCACCGCCTCGAGCGCCGAGGATTCGTCCGTCACCTGTGTCCCGGCCGCCAGCAACGCGGCATGCAGGGCGCCGATCCGGAACATCTGCGGCGTCTGTGCCAGCCAGTGGTGCGAGCGGTCGGCGGTCGCCGCGACCCGGCCGCCGGCCGCCAGCTTGAGGGTGTCGGGCACCGGGTGCGCGAGCAGTCCGCCGACTGCGTCGTCGCAACAAGCGTCGATCAACCGGTCGATGAGTTCGGGGGTGACCAGGCAACGCGCCGCGTCGTGGACCAGCACCCAGTCGTCGGAGCGCGCGCCCTGCCCCAGCAGCGCCGACAGGCCATTGACCACCGTCAGCGCACGGGTTGCGCCGCCGACGCTCACCCAGGACCAGGGCCGCGCCGGCGCAGCGTCCAACGCCTCGAAAAAGGAATCGCCCGCAGCGACCACGACCAGCGTGCGCACGACGCGCGGCACTGCGGCAAACGCGGCCAGCGTGTGCAGCACCATCGCCTGCCCGGCAATCGCCAGGTACTGCTTTGGCACCAGGCCGGCGAAGCGCGCGCCGCTGCCAGCGCAGGGAATCAGGGCCCAGATGGCCGGTGCCGCCGCGGGCACCCGGCCATCCGGCACGTCCGCCGAAGCGCCCGGGGCAATGGGAATAATCGCGGAGTCGGTCATGGAACTGTGGCCCATTCTAAAATCAGCGCTTTCTCGCCCCCCACGGCTCTCCGTTTGGGGGGCTTTCGCATGCTGGTCTGCCCTGGCGGTTCGTTCCCACTCCAATTCATGGATCTACCCAAACTCAAACCCGGCCACCGTTTCACGATGCCGCGCCCGGTCGGCTCGGCCGACGCCATGCTGGTGGCCCAACTGGCGACGCGGGACAAGGCGCTCGGTCGGCTGACGGCGGTGGTCACGGCCGACGCCACCGATGCGCAGCGTCTGCTGGAAGAAATCGCCTTCTTTGCGCCCGACGTGCGCTGCGCCCTGTTTCCGGATTGGGAAACCCTGCCCTACGACAGCTTTTCGCCGCACCAGGACCTGATCAGTGAACGCCTGGCCACCCTGTGGCGCATCTCGCAACGCGACAAGGTCAACGGTGCCGACCTGGTGCTGGTGCCGGCCACGACAGCGCTGTACCGGCTTGCACCCCCGAGTTTTCTGGCGGCCTACACCTTCCATTTCAAGGTGCACCAGAAACTCGACGAAGCAAAACTGAAAGCCCAGCTCACACTGGCCGGGTACAGCCATGTCAGCCAGGTGGTGAGCCCGGGCGAATATGCCGTGCGCGGCAGCCTGATCGACCTGTACCCGATGGGCTCGCCGGTGCCCTACCGTGTCGACTTGTTCGACGACGAGATCGACAGCATCCGCACCTTCGATCCGGACAGCCAGCGCAGCCTCTATCCGGTGCCGGAAGCCAGGCTGCTGCCCGGTCGCGAATTTCCCATGGACGACGCCGCCCGTGCGCGATTTCGCAGCCGCTGGCGCGAGCTGCTCGAAGGCGACCCGACCAAGAGCCGCATCTACAAGGACATTGGATCGGGCATCGCCACGGCCGGGATCGAGTACTACCTGCCACTCTTCTTCGACGCAACCGCCTCCGTGTTCGACTACCTGGGCAGTGACGCGACGCTGGTGTTGCACGGCGACCTGGAGTCGGCCTTCGCCCACTTCTGGCAGGACACGCGCGAGCGCTACCGGCTGGTGCAAGGGGATCCGGAGCGCCCGACACTGCCGCCGCAAGCCCTGTTCCTGGACGCCGAGCAGTTCTACGCGCGGGCCAACCACCACGCGCAGCTGGCGCTTCGCCATCCGGAGCCTGGCACGCCAGCGTCGGACGAATACCAGAACACCTGGGGTGCACTGCCGGCGCTAACGGTGGTGCGTGGTGCCGACGACCCACTGGCACGGCTCAAGCAGCACATGCAGGGCGCAAGCCACCGGGTTCTGGTTGTCGCCGAGAGCGCCGGGCGGCGCGAAAGCCTGCTCGACTTCCTGCGCGCCAGCAATCTCGATCCGGTGCGCTTCGACAACTTGCAGGAATTTCTGGCCAGTCCGGAAAGAATCGGCCTGGCAACGGCCGGCCTGACGAACGGCTTCAGCTGGCTGGAATCCGGCGTCGACTTCGTCACCGAGACCGAACTGTTCGCCGCCGGCCCGATCACGCGCCGGCGCAGGAAGCAGGAGCAGGTCAGCGACGTGGAGGCGCTGATCAAGGACCTGAGCGAGCTCAATGTCGGCGACCCGGTGGTGCACAGCGCGCATGGCGTCGGGCGCTACCGCGGCCTGGTCCACCTAGATCTCGGAAATACCGGCTCCGATGGTGAACCCGAACTGCAGGAATTCCTGCACCTGGAGTACGCTGACAAGGCGGTCCTGTACGTGCCGGTGAGTCAGCTTCAACTGATCGGCCGCTACACCGGCGTCAGCGCCGACGAGGCGCCGTTGCACCGCCTGGGCTCGGGGCAGTGGGAAAAGGCCAAACGCAAGGCGGCCGAACAGGTGCGCGATTCGGCCGCCGAACTGCTCAACATCTATGCCAGACGCGCGTTGCGGGAAGGCCACGCGTTTCGTTATTCACCCCATGACTACGAGGCCTTCGCCAACGATTTCGGCTTCGAGGAAACCGCCGACCAGCGGGCCGCCATCCATGCCGTGATCCAGGACATGATCAGCCCGCGCCCGATGGACCGGCTGGTGTGCGGTGACGTCGGATTCGGCAAGACCGAGGTCGCGCTGCGGGCCGCGTTCATCGCGGTCACCGGGGGCAGGCAGGTGGCCTTCCTGGCCCCCACCACGCTGCTGGCCGAACAGCACTACCAGACGCTGGTCGACCGCTTTGGCAAGTGGCCGGTGAAGATCGCCGAGATGAGCCGCTTTCGCTCCGGCAAGGAGATCACCGCGGCCATCAAGGGCCTGGCCGACGGCACGATCGACATCGTGATCGGCACCCACAAGCTGCTGAGCCAGGACACGCATTTCAAGAACCTGGGCCTGCTGATCATCGACGAGGAGCATCGCTTCGGCGTGCGCCACAAGGAGGCGATGAAGGCCCTGCGCGCCGAAGTCGACGTGCTGACCCTGACCGCCACGCCGATTCCCCGCACCTTGGGCATGGCGCTCGAAGGCCTGCGCGACCTGAGCGTGATTGCCACCGCCCCGCAGCGGCGCCTGGCCATCAAGACCTTTGTCCGGACCGAAGGCAACGGCGTCATCCGCGAGGCGGTGCTGCGCGAGCTCAAGCGCGGCGGACAGATCTACTTCCTGCACAACGAGGTCGAGACGATCGAGAACCGGCGCGCCAAACTCGAGCAGCTGCTGCCCGAGGCACGCATCGCGGTCGCGCACGGCCAGATGCCCGAGCGCCAGTTGGAGAGCGTGATGCGCGACTTCATCGCGCAGCGCTACAACCTGCTGCTGTGCTCGACCATCATCGAGACCGGTATCGACGTGCCCACGGCCAACACCATCGTCATGAGCCGCGCCGACAAGTTCGGCCTGGCACAGCTGCACCAGTTGCGCGGACGGGTCGGGCGCAGCCACCACCAGGCTTATGCGTACCTGATGGTGCCCGACCTGGAGGGCCTCACCAAGCAGGCCAGCCAGCGCCTGGACGCGATCCAGCAGATGGAAGAACTGGGGTCGGGCTTCTACCTCGCGATGCACGACCTCGAGATCCGCGGCGCTGGCGAGGTGCTGGGGGAAAACCAGAGCGGGAACATCCTGGAGATCGGCTTTCAACTCTACAACGAGATGCTGGCCGAAGCGGTGCGCTGCCTCAAGGCCGGCAAGGAGCCCGACCTGCTGGCGCCGCTGAGCGCCACGACCGACATCAACCTGCATGCGCCGGCTTTGCTGCCCAGCGACTATTGCGGCGACGTACACCTGCGCCTGAGCTTCTACAAGAAGCTGGCCAGCGCCAAGACCACCGAGCAGATCGACGCGCTGCTCGAAGAACTGGTGGACCGGTTCGGGAAGCTCCCGGCGCAGACCCAGACCCTGATCGATGTGCACCGCCTGCGCGTGATCGCCAGACCGTACGGTGTGGTCAAGGTCGACGCGGCACCGGGCGTGGTCACCATCACGTTTCGCAAGGACGCCCCGGTCGACCCGATGCGCATCATCGAACTGATCCGCAAGCACCGGCACATCAAGCTGGTGGGCAACGAGAAGCTGCGCATCGAGCGCGAATCGGCCCAGCCGCACGACCGTGCCCAGATGGTGCGCGACGTGCTGCGCAGCCTCGGACAACCGACCGATGCACCGGCCAGCGCGGCGGCCGTCGCATGAAGCCCGGGCAACCCGAGATGCAGTCGCGCGAATATGCGCCCGGTCTGGTCATCCGGGGCATCGCGCCGCCGCTGCGGCTGCGCGACTACGGCCTGGTCGCCTTCGACATGGACTCGACCCTGATCAACATCGAGTGCGTGGACGAAATCGCGGCGGCCGCCGGGCGCAAGGACGAGGTTGCCGCGATCACCGAGGCAGCCATGCGCGGCGAGATCGCGGACTACAAGGAGAGCCTGCGCCGCAGGGTCGCCTTGCTGCAGGGTGTCAGCGTTCGCAGCATGGAGGACGTCTACGCACGGCGCCTGCAGCTCAACCCCGGTGCGGTCGAACTGGTTGGCGCCTGCAAGGCCGCCAGCATGAAGCTGCTGCTGGTGAGCGGCGGTTTTTCGTTTTTTACCGACCGCGTCCGCGACCGCCTGGGGATCGATTTCGCGCGCTCCAACGTGCTGGAGGTACACCACGGCAGACTCACCGGACGCATGGTCGACCAGCCCTGGGGCGACATTTGCGACGGCGAAGAAAAACGCGGGATGCTGCTTGCCACCTGCGCGCAACTCGGGTTGCGGCCGAGCCAGGCCATCGCGGTGGGCGACGGCGCCAACGACCTGCCGATGATGGCCATGGCGGGTCTGTCGGTTGCCTACCATGCAAAACCCATGGTGCGGGGCCAGGCCAACGTGGCCATCAACAGCGGCGGCCTCGACCGGCTGCTGGAGATCTTCGCGTAGCGAATCCGTAGCGGCGACGCAGCGCATGCGCACGCCGGCATGGAACTGAAATGGCTGGCGTTAGTCTATCTATTCGTCAACTAATGCCGCGCCGATGGATTGCACAATGGTCCGACACGTCAACCGAACCCGCTCCACCGCGTTCAGCCATTGAGTACCCTCATTGGCAAAGCCAACGGCTATTGGTTATGATGATTTGAACCATGCAGTCGCCGCGCCTCCGAGGGCGGTGCACCGCTTCCGACTCAAGGAGAAACTTCATGTCGATCTTTGCTCGTTACCAGGGCCGATTCGAGGCGGCACAGGAAGAGGAGATGTCGATCCAGGACTACCTGGATCTGTGTCGCAAGGACCCGACCGCTTATGCCAGCGTGGCCGAGCGCATGTTGCGCGCTATTGGTGAGCCCGAACTGGTGGACACACGCACCGACCAGCGCCTGTCGCGGATCTTCGCCAACAAGATGTTGCGTCGTTACCCGAGTTTCGGCGACCTGTACGGCATGGAGGAATCGATCGAGCACATCGTGTCCTACTTCCGGCACGCCGCGCAGGGGCTCGAGGAAAAGAAGCAGATCCTGTACCTGCTCGGGCCGGTGGGCGGGGGCAAGTCGACACTGGCCGAAAAACTCAAGTACCTGATCGAGAAGATTCCGATCTATGCCATCAAGGGCTCGCCGGTGCACGAGTCTCCGCTGGGGCTGTTCAACCCGATCGAAGACGCGCAGTTGCTCGAAGGTGACTTCGGTATCCCGCGCCGCTACCTGGGGACGATCATGAGCCCCTGGGCGGTGAAACGGCTGCGCGAGTACGGCGGCGACATCACGCGCTTTCGCGTGGTCAAGCTGATGCCCTCGGTGCTCTCGCAGATAGCCGTGTCCAAGACCGAACCCGGAGACGAGAACAACCAGGACATCTCTTCCCTGGTGGGCAAGATCGACATCCGCAAGCTGGAGACCTACTCCCAGGACGATCCGGATGCCTACTCTTATTCCGGCGGGTTGTGCCTGGCCAATCGCGGCGTGCTCGAATTCGTTGAAATGTTCAAGGCGCCGATCAAGGTGCTGCACCCGCTGCTGACCGCGACGCAGGAGGGCAATTACAAGGGAACCGAAGGCTTTGGCGCCATTCCCTTCGACGGATTGGTGCTGGCCCACTCCAACGAGGCGGAATGGCTGACGTTCCGCAACAACCGCAACAACGAAGCATTCCTGGACCGGATCTACATCGTCAAGGTCCCCTACTCGCTGCGGGTGTCCGACGAAATCCACATCTACGAGAAACTGATTACCAATTCGTCCCTCGCCAAGGAGCCATGTGCCCCAGACACCCTGCGCATGCTGGCGCAGTTCTCGGTGCTCTCGCGCCTCAAGGAGCCGGAGAACTCGAGCATCCTTTCCAAGATGCGCGTCTACGACGGCGAGAATCTCAAGGACACCGATCCCAAGGCCAAGAGCTACCAGGAGTACCGCGACTTCGCGGGCGTCGACGAGGGCATGACCGGGTTGTCCACGCGTTTTGCGTTCAAGATCCTGTCCAGGGTCTTCAACTTCGACCACCGTGAGGTGGCGGCCAACCCGGTGCACCTGATGTATGTGCTGGAGCAGCAGATCGAACAGGAGCAGTTCCCGCCCGAAGTCGAGGAAAAGTACCTGCGCTACATCAAGGAATACCTGTCGCCGCGTTACGCCGAATTCATCGGCAAGGAAATCCAGACCGCGTACCTGGAGAGTTACTCCGAATACGGCCAGAACATCTTCGATCGTTACGTCACCTACGCGGACTTCTGGATCCAGGACCAGGAATACCGCGATGTCAACACCGGTGAAATGCTCGACCGCGGCGCGCTCAACGACGAGCTCGAGAAGATGGAGAAGCCGGCCGGCATCTCCAACCCCAAGGATTTCCGCAACGAGGTGGTCAACTTCGTGTTGCGCGCCCGGGCCAAGAACGACGGCCACAACCCGAGTTGGACCTCGTACGAAAAACTGCGCGCGGTGATCGAGAAGAAGATGTTCTCCAACACCGAGGAACTGCTGCCGGTCATCTCGTTCAACGCCAAGGCCAGCGGCGAGGAACAGAAGAAACACCAGGATTTCGTCAACCGGATGATCACCAAGGGTTATACCGAGAAGCAGGTGCGCCTGCTGTGCGAGTGGTACCTGCGGGTGCGCAAGTCGTCCTGAGCAGGGCCGGCCACCACTAACCAAGGACCCATGTGTCGGTGCGCATCGTAGACCGCCGGTTTGACAGCAAACACAAGAGTTCGGTCAACCGCGGCCGTTTCATCAAGCGCTTCAAGGGGCAGATTCGCAAGGCCGTCGCCGATGCCATCGGCCAGCGCGGCGTGCGCGACATGGACAACGGCGAAAAGGTCGGCATCCCGGGCAAGGACATCGAAGAGCCGCAGTTCGGCCATGGCCAGGGCGGCAGTTGGGAAACCATCAATCCCGGCAACGACCGCTTCAGCCGTGGCGACGAGGTCGACCGGCCGCAGGGCGGTGCGGGCGGCCATGGTGGCGGCCAGGCAAGCAAGGACGGCGAGGGGCTCGACGAATTCGTGTTCACGTTGACACGCGACGAGTTCCTCGACATCTTCTTCGACGAACTGGCGCTGCCCAACCTGGTCAAGCGCCAGTTGGCACGCATCGACCAGTACCGGCGCGTGCGCGCCGGCTACACCCAGAGCGGCGTCCCGACCAACATCAACCTGGGCCGCACCATGCGTGGTGCCGCCGGACGCCGGATTGCCGTCGGCGCGCCTTATGCGGCAAAGTTGCGCGCCCTGGAAGCCGAACTCAAGGCATTGCTTGGCGACACGCCCGGTGCACCGGCCGATCCTGACACCGAGGATCCGGAAATCACGCGCTTGCGGCGCGAAATCGCCAAGCTGCGCGCCCGCATCGAGGCGGTACCGTTCATCGACACCTTCGATTTGCGCTACAACAACCGCATCCGCCTGCCGCAGCCCACCACGCAGGCGGTCATGTTCTGCCTGCTGGACGTGTCCGGCTCGATGGACGAAGGCCGCAAGAACATCGCCAAGCGCTTCTTCATGCTGCTCTACCTGTTCCTCACGCGCAATTACGAACGCACGGAAGTGGTGTTCATCCGCCACCACACGGTCGCGTTCGAGGTCGACGAGGATGAGTTCTTCACGTCGCGGGAATCGGGTGGCACGGTGGTGTCGAGCGCGCTCGAGCTGATGCGCAAGATCATCGTCGACCGTTATCCGAGCGGCCTGTGGAACATCTACGGCGCGCAGGCGTCGGACGGCGACAACTGGAACGACGACTCACCACGCTGCCGGGAACTGCTGGAGTCTTCGCTGCTGCCGCTGACGCAGTACTTCGCCTACATCGAGATCACCGACGGGCAACCCCAGAACCTGTGGCGCGAATACGAAAAGTTGCAGTCTGCCCATCCCGGGCATTTCGCCATGCAGCGCATTGCAGCCGTCACCGACATCTACCCGGTATTTCGCGAGCTGTTCAAAAAGCGCGCCGTGGGGGCGGCATGAACGATAGCGTCGCTGCGGCCTTGCCATCCGGGTCCGAATGGACTTTCGAAGCGATCGACCGTTATGACGAGGCCATCGGACGGGTGGCCCAAGGCTACCAGCTCGATTGTTACCCCCACCTGCTGGAGATCATCAGCGCCGAACAGATGATGGATGCTTATGCCTCCATAGGCATGCCGGTGTATTACAACCATTGGTCCTTCGGCAAGCACTATCTGGCCACGGAAAACCGCTACAAGCGCGGCCAGATGGGCCTGGCCTACGAGATCGTGATCAATTCGAACCCGTGCATCGCCTACCTGATGGACGAAAACACGCTGCCGATGCAGGCGCTCGTGATCGCGCATGCCGCCTATGGGCACAACTCCTTCTTCAAGGGCAACCACCTGTTCCGGCAATGGACCAGCGCCGACGCGATCGTC
>JANMYG010000647.1:0-4425 GCA_031381865.1 Betaproteobacteria bacterium
ACCGGCCGCACCTGCTGATACGCTTTGGCGTTCAAACAAAAGGACCGTTCACCCGGAGCCCGTCGAAGGGCCGAGCGGCTTCGACAAGCTCAGCCCGAACGGATCTTGCCGATTGAACGCAATTTGGTATGAGGCGCAAGGCGACCGGCGCAGCGCGTGATTGCGCTGCCCTCCGGTCGAGGCTGCCAGCGGCCGGTGGCGGGCGCTCACGCAGCGATCGGTGCCGTCCGGGACGCGCCGCTTTGTGCATCCGGCCCGATGCCGGCGTCGATGTTGTCAAACAGGTACGACTCCATCGACAACACGCCGTGTACGATGCCGCCCGGCAGCACGCTGGCCGGGGCGCCGTCGGCAGCGGCACCGGCTGCGACCAGCAACGGCAGGAAGTGTTCGGCGCTTGGATGGGCGCGCGCCGCGTGTGGCGCCCGCGACAGCGTGTGTAGAAGGTCCTCACGCCGGTGCCCCTGCACCGTGGTGCGCACCCAATCGACGAATTCGCCGGCGTAGGCCTCGGCCCGGTCGTTGCCCTGGCGAAACTCGTACAGGTTGTGCGTCAGGCTGCCCGAGCCGACGATCAGCACGCCCTGTGCGGACAGCGGCGCCAGGGCCGCGCCGAAATGCCATGCCGACGCAGCGTCGAGCATGGACGGCATCGAGACCTGGAACACCGGGACATCGGCCTGCGGGTACATGTGGCGCAGGGGTACCCACGCGCCGTGGTCCAGCCCGCGCTGCGGGTCGGCTCCGACGCGGTAGCCGGCGGCAGCCAGCAGTTCGCCCGCGGCCTGCGCCAGCGCCGGATGGCCGGGTGCCGGGTAGTGGATCTGGTACAGCGCGCGCGGGAAGCCGCCGAAGTCGTGCATCGTCTGCGGCGCGGCGCTGGTCGCCACCGCGACGTCGCGCGTCATCCAGTGTGGTGACACCACCAGCACCGCGCGCGGGCGCGGCAAGTCGCGGCCGAGCTGCGCCAGCAACGGCCCGGCCGCGCCCGCCTCGAGCGCAAAGGTCGGCGCGCCGTGCGACACGAAGAGGGTCGGAAAACCGCTCATGCCGTAGCTCCTGGTCGGGTGCGCGAACGCCGTTCAGGCGCGCGCGGCGCGGGAACCGGGCACAACCGCCTGGGACGGCCGCGGTGCGCTCGCCGAATTGCGCGCCAGCAGCTTGTCCAGCGAAAAGCGACCGGCACCACTGATGAACAGCGCCACCGAGACCGCCAGCAAGGCCAATCCGTATTCATAACCTCCGTTGCTCAGGAACAGGCCTTTGCCGATGTGCACGCTGGAGATCGCGACCAGCATCGTGAATGCCAGCACGGCCGATGCGGGCCTCACCAGCAGGCCGAGCAACAGCGCGAGGCCGCCGAAGAACTCGGCGCCGCCTGCCAGCAATGCGAGCAATGTGCCGGGATGCAGGCCGATGGAATCCATCCACTGCGCCGTGCCCTGCAGTCCGTAACCACCGAACCAGCCGAACAGTTTTTGGGCGCCATGCGCGACGAATATGGCGCCGACGGGAATACGAACGGCCAACGGGGCCAGGCCGGCGTCGGATGAAACGAGACGATTGATGAGAGGGGATTGCATAGGTGCTCCGGGGTATGAAATTGGCGGCGTGTGCCGCCGGTGTTTGCGGGGGGTTGTATGACGCGCGTGCGACTCAGGTCGTGGCGGTCGGGGTGGGTGGCTTGCGGTGGTGGTTGGCGCAGATCACGCTGATGGTCATGGTGTGTCCTTTGGGTTGAAGTAATCCGCCTGGTGGGCGGCGGTGCATCTGTTGGTGCAGTGACAGGACTTTATAAGTAACCAGGTTGGAGATAAAGTACATTGAACAGGATTGATTGTTTCAATATTCAGCACAATGGACCGATTCCTGGAAATGCAGACCTTCACGGCCGTGGTCGACGCCGGCAGCTTCGTCAAGGCGGCCGACGTGCTGGGTATGTCCAAGGCCGCCATGTCGCGTCATGTCGGCGACCTCGAAACCCGCCTGGGCGTGCGCCTGCTGCACCGCACCACACGTCGCCTGTCGCTGACCGGTGAGGGGCAGGTCTTCTATGCGCGCAGCAAGGAACTGCTGGCCGACGTCGACGAGGCGGAGGCCGAGATCACGTCGCGCAGCGGCGCGGCCAGCGGCCTGCTCAGGATCAACGCGCCGTTCACCTTCGGCATTCTTCACCTGGCGCCCTTGTGGGGGGTGTTTCGCAACCAGTACCCCAATGTGGCGCTGGACGTCACGCTGTCCGACCGGCTGGTGGACCTGGTCGAGGAGGGGTACGACGTGGCGATTCGCATCGCGACCCTGCCGAGCTCCACGCTGATCAGCAAGCGCCTGACCAGCACCCGCATGGTCCTGTGCGCCTCGCCCGCCTACATCGCGGCGCACGGCGCGCCGTCGCATCCGGCCGATCTGGCGCGACACGCGGTGATCGCCTACAGCTACTGGTCGACCAGGGACGAGTGGCACTTCGACGGCCCGCTGGGTCCGGCAAGCGTCAAGACCCTGCCCGCCATCCATACCAACAGCGGCGACACCTGCCGGGTGGCGGCATTGGCGCACCAGGGCGTCATCATGCAGCCGAGTTTTCTGGTGGGTGACGACCTGGCGGCCGGCACCCTGGTCGAGTTGATGCCGCAATTCCGCTGCATGGAGCTCGGTGTCTATGCGGTCTACCCGACCCGCAAACACGTGTCACCCAAGGTGCGTGTCTTGATCGATTTCCTGTCGAGGCAGTTTGCACCGGCGCGCCCGACCTGGTGAACGGCGCTCGCGCGCGGCACGGGGTGTCGCCGCGGCGCTGTTGGCCGCGACACCGCCGTGCGACTGGCGGCGGCCCCGCGGCGCTGCCGGCCGCGCTCGCGCTGTGCCGTGCCGGTGGTCAGTACTGGGCTGCGATCGGCGGCGGCGCTTCGTCGCGGTACTTGTCGCACAAGGCCTGGGTGGACATGCGCAACACGCCCAGGTCGCTGCCGACGGCCACCAGCCGCATGCCCAGCGCCAGGTAGCGCCGCGCGTCGGCCTCGGCCGGCGACAGGATGCCGGCCGGCTTGCTGGCTGCCCTGGCGGCTTCGAAGACGGTGGCGATCGCCGCCTGCACCTCGGGGTGGTTGGGGTTGCCCAGGTGGCCGTATGCGGCCGCGAGGTCCGAGGGGCCGATGAACAGGCAGTCGACGCCGTCCACCGCCGCGATCTCGGCCGCCGCGGCCACGCCGGCTCGGCTCTCGATCTGCACGATCAGCGCGATGTTGTCGTTGACCACCTTGAAATAGTCGCTCACCGTGCCATAACGGTTGCTGCGCTGCGACACCGACACGCCACGCACGCCCTGGGGCGGGTAACGCGTCGCGGCCACCGCGGCACGGGCCCGCTCGGCCGTCTCGACGAACGGGATCAGGAAGTTGTGGCATCCCGCGTCGAGCAGGCGCTTGATCTCGACCGTGTCGTTCCAGGCCGGGCGCACCACCGGCGCGCTGCTGCTGTCCTTCAGGGCCATCAGTTGGGGGATCAGCGACAACACGTCGTTGGGCGCGTGTTCGGCATCCAGCAGCAACCAGTCGAAACCGGCCACGCCGACCACCTCGGTGGCGATCGGGCTGCCGAGCGAGAGCCAGCAGCCGATCATGCGTTCGCCCGCGAGCAGGCGTTGGCGAAACCGGTTCGGGAACGCGTTGTAAGGGGTCGTCATGGTCGATAGGTCTCCGGCAGGTTGGTCAGCGCACCAGGCACGGTCGCTTCGGGTCGAACTTCCAGTTCGGGATCAGGTACTGCATTGCCGCCGCGTCGTCGCGCGCGCCCAGGCCATGCTGCAGGTAGGACTGGTGCGCCTTCTCGACTTCCGCCATGTCGAGCTCGACGCCCAGGCCGGGCCGCGCGGGCACCTGCACATGGCCGCCGACGATCTGCAGCGGGTCTTTGGTCAGGCGCTGGCCGTCCTGCCAGATCCAGTGCGTGTCGATCGCCGTCACCTTGCCGGGCGCCGCTGCGCCGACATGGGTGAACATCGCCAGCGACACGTCGAAGTGGTTGTTCGAGTGCGAACCCCAGGTCAGTCCCCAGTCGCGGCAGGTCTGGGCGACCCGCACCGAGCCGGCCATGGTCCAGAAATGCGGGTCGGCCAGCGGTATGTCGACCGACTGCAGCGCCAGCGCGTGGCTCAGCTGGCGCCAGTCGGTGGCGATCATGTTGGTTGCGGTTGCCAGGCCGGTCGCACGGCGGAACTCGGCCATCACTTCGCGGCCGGAGAAACCGTCCTCGGCGCCGCACGGGTCTTCGGCGTAGGCGACCACACCGCGCATGTCGCGCATCAGCGCAATGGCGTCCAGGAGCCGCCAGCCGCCATTCGGATCGAGCGTGACGCGGGCCTGCGGAAAGCGCTCGTGCAGCGCCGTCACCGCCTCGACTTCGGCGCCGCCGGCCAGCACGCCGCCC
>JANMYG010000660.1:0-8270 GCA_031381865.1 Betaproteobacteria bacterium
CGGCGGCGTCTGCTTCCTCCTTGTAACGTTCGTCCCCCAGCACCACGCCGCGAATTCTCACGTCGCACAGGTATTGGGTGAACAGGTTCAGCACCAGGACCGGCCCTTCCTTCACCATCTGGGAAATCGAGCCGCCGCAGGAGAAAACCGCATCGTCAAGATGAGGCGAAATGATCACCGCGCGATAGTGCGGGCGCACGGTGGCGCTTGTCGTCATGCTTTGTCGTCCTCCAGGACGTCGCGGTAGGCCGCTTCCAGTGCATTGACGACGAGTTCCGGCTGGTACGAGCGTGCCCGCTCCCAGCTTGCAATGCCCTGCGTTGCGCGCATTCTGGGTTGCGTAGCCAGTGTCCGCAGTCGGCCGACTAGGTCATCGACCGAATCCGGGTCGACGATAAAGCCGTTGACGCCCTGATCGACCATTTCTTCAGCGGCGACAATGGCTCGCGTGACGACGATCGGCCGGCCGAACCACATCGCCTCCATGGCAACCAAAGGTTGTGCCTCCTGTATCGAAGGCAGGACAAATACGTCACAGGCCGCGTAATAACGCGCCAGTGTAGGGTGGTCCAGAAAGCCCAGAAACTTGACCTTGGCACTCACGCCGAGCTGCGTGCTGAGGCTCTCCAGAGCGGGCCCTTCCGGTCCGCGACCGGCGATCCACAACACGGCTTCAGGCACGCTCTTGAACAGATCGGAAAAGGCCTTGATCAAATAACCGATGTTTTTCTCCGGGCCCAGGCGTCCCGCGTACAGGATCGTGAAGCCAGGAGTTCTCTCGGCCGGCACCACGCCGGTGCTATCTCCAAATACCACCGGGTTGGTGATGTACCGAACCGTCGAGTGAACACCCTCCGCTGCAATCTGCTTGGCAAGGTTTTGCGAAGGAGCGATGACAAGATCGAAGCGGTTGTTGTAACTCACCATGAGCCTCCGAATCAGGCCGCGAAACGGGCGCATCGGCAGCGGCTGAGTCAGTACTTCGGCGCTGAAATGGTAGGTCGAAACCTGGGGCATTTCGAGCGATTCTGCGACCTTGCAGACCTGCCGCATCATGAACCCGACGTAGTGGTGGTGGACCAGATCGGGTTTCACACGCGTCAAGATCGCCCGGACGGTAGCGGTGGATGGCAGAGCCTGGTAGAAGCCGTAGGCCTTGACGGTGAAGACCCGGTAGATGGTCACGCCTTCCCAGTGCTCGACCTCTGCCTCACCCGTGCGGCGGGTGGTGATGACGCAGACCGTATGGCCACGGCGCACCAGCTCGGGCGCGACGAGCTTTAGGTGCGTCCCCACCCCTGTCATCGCCGGCAGAAAATCGTCCGACACCATGCAAATGGAAAGCGGTTTTGCCAAGGTGTTGTTGCCCTGTTGAATACGGCGCGGCGGCAGGCTTTCGGTCGCAGATTCCCGCAGCCTGGAGTCGACGCTCAAAAGTAGTAAGTACCCAGAAACTGGATCACCCGGCGATCCGGCAAGATCCCGTATTCGCTGGTCGAGCGGCCCATGTGCTGCTGCAATTGAATGGCCAGGTCGAAATTGGGCCAATGGCGGCGCAACTCGACCCAGCCCAGTCGGCTGTTGTCGACTATGTTGACACGCAGGAAAGCCGTCAGGTCAAGGTCCTTCAACCCCAGATCCTTTTGCGTCACATAAATCAGGTAGGCCTGGCGCGGCGCCAGTTCCTGGCGGCGCTGCGCTTCGATCAGGTATGCAACCTGGTTCACGGGCGTAGCGGATAGAGCCGTCCAGTTCGACTCGTTGAGTCCGAAACCGTTGTACTGGTATTCGGCCGTGACCGACAGTTTTCCGAGCGTGGTGTAGGTCAGGCCGCCAGTAAACCGATTGCGTGTCGCTTTGACTCCCGGCAACGCCAAGGCTCGGCTCAGCAGGTCCGGCTCCCTGCCACGTGACCATTCAAGGTGGGCCGTTGCCGCGTCCGATACCAACGCGGTCAGACTCGCGCCCAGCACCGGTGACATGCCCGCCTCTTTGTACAGCAACAACTGGCTGTTGACGCGCTGGGAGAACTGTGTACCAAGCGCCGCCAGCACGCGGTCCCGGTTGTTGGTGGAACCGAGGTCCAGGCTCCAGCCGTCGGCGCTGGGGCGAGTGGCCAGTTTCGGCGAAAAGGCCACCGAGAGCGAGCCCTCGGTCCACAGCCGCTGCCCGCGCAGCATGACCGTGCCCAGGCGGTTTTCACGCAAGGCGAAGGGATTGGCCGTGGTCAGCGTGCGCAAACTGCCGTCGCGGAAAAAATCGGTCGGGTTGTAGCCATAACCCGGCCCATACCGCAGGTTGATGCGCCCGAACTCGACCACCGTATTGCCGCCCTCGGGCTGCCAACTCAGGTAGGCCTCGCGCAGGCTGTTCACGGTCGAGTCGGCACCGCCATCGGTGGGATGGATATTGTCGATTCGGTCTGAAAAAGATGCGCGCCAATCCTGCCCAAGCTTCAGCGAGTGCGACAGATCAAAGCTCGCGCGCCCAATATCGCGGCTGTGCAAAAGGTAGCGCTGGCTGGCATTTCCAAGGGCCCCCTCGATGAAGATCTTGGTGTCCCGGGCGCCTGGGCTCTTGTCGGCCGGGGTTGCTGCGCTCTCCAGTTTCAATGCGTCGGTTTCGGTGTCGGCCCCGGCCGCCAAGGCGGGCAGCGCTTGCAACAGCACGGCCGCAAGAATAGGGCAAAAAAGACGACGGTGCGACATACGCATGACCTTACTCCGGTTTGAAGCGAGGCAGGAAATCTCGCTGAAGCCAAGTATCCGGGATAACACGTGCCTTGTAGTCCGTAAAACGCATCAGTGTCACCGACTGCGGATCCAGGCCGTCGATGATGACCGTCTCGGTCGGGCGCTCTGCCCCGAGTTGTGCCTGGTAACGGCGGTAGTAAGCGGTCTTGAGCAACCGGGTCGATTCGGCATAAAAACGCGCCTTGAGAGGGCGGTTGTTTTCGGCGTCGACCCACATCTCGATGCCGGCGTAGGTGACATCCGGCGCAACGGCAGTGAGCGCGAGCTTGTGGGCCTTGCGGGTCTGGCGCTCGCCGTCCTGGATTTCTTCCGTCGCCTCCAGTGTGGCCTTGTAATCCCGCGCCAGATTGACGGTGGCCACGTCACCATTGGACGCCTGGCCCAGAAGCCGTTGCTGTGGCGACAGCCGAACGCTGGCCTTGGCGACCGGATCGTAAAACCACATGTCGTTGCCGTTCTTGAGCATGAGCTTGCCGGCATCACGCGCCGGCAATACAAACCGGATTAGGCTGGCGAACTGACCACCGACCTGCTGGGTGCGCGAGTAACTGACCAGCGTGCTGGTATCGACCTGCTTGCCGGCCTGAAACTCGGTCAGAGTCACAGTCACGCTGAACGGCTTTCCAGGGTTGCGAATGGCGTCTGTCGCGGCAAGCAGTTCATCCGCCGTCGGGGCCGCAACCGCCAGACCCGGCAATAACAACACCGCGAAGAGGAACCGACGAAATAGTGCCATGGTCGTGGAGCCTTTAGTTTTCAAACATGGCGCAGCGCATCGACGACGTTCAGCTGCGCGGCCCGGTAGGCCGGCCACCAGGCGGACAGGATCGCAATACACATCAGGCCAACTGTGGTGCCGAGGATCATGGTCGTCTCGCCCCAGACCGTGAGAGTGAGCGGCAACGGCTCGACGCTACCCGGCGGTGTCCAGGTCAGTCCCATCTGATTGGCGATCGCAGAAAACAACAACGCCAGCACTACCCCAAGAATCCCGCCGAACAAACCCAGCAAGGCGCCCTCGGTAACGAACAGCCTTCGAATGCCTGCCCGCCGCAGCCCGATGGCGCGCAGGGTGCCGATCTCTACCGTGCGCTCGACGACCGCCGTATTCATGGTGTTGCTTACAGTGAAAAGGACGATTGCGCCGATCAGCGCAAAAATGAAACCAAAAATGGTATCGAACAACTGCGTCGTCTGAACGAAAAATGGATTCAGCGTGCGGAAGTCCAGCACGGCAAGCGGCTGGCTGGCTGAAAACGTGGCCAGAATCGGCGCCAATCGGGCCTGCGCCGCCGGAATCTGGTCGGAGTGCTTGAGTTGCAGGATGATCGACGTGACCTTGGGCGGCGACTTGCCGTATATCAGTTGCTGCGTTTGGGCCAGGTGCATCATTACCGCAACTTCGTCAAACTCCTTGAAACCCTGTTCTTCAGCGCGTATCACCTGTAGCGAGGCCACGTTCGGCGTGCCCCGCGAGTTACCAGCAAGAACTTCGATTCTTCCGGGGCGGGGTCCGCTGGCACCACCAGCACGGGTTTCCTGCAAGCTGAGTTGGGCGATGTCGTCCGGCAAGGCTTTACCGTCGGATTTCTGCTCCTTCTCCGGCTTCGGACAACGCGCAATCTTCAGTGCGTCACACAATTGCAAGACTCGCGCCACCCCCATTCCGACGATCGCGGCATCGGATGCGGTGCCTTCAAGGGCAAACGGCGGCGAGCCCGTGCGCAAACCGAAGTCGTTCCAGCGCCGCATGCGGTTGATGTCTTCGGCGACATAGCCGTTGCCGACCACCGTGCGCGAGACGCTGGCGGCATAGTTGCCGGCGATGCCGCCGAATTGCAGGGTAGGCGAGGCTACCAGGACCATTTTCTGCAGCACCTCATCGCCCTGGATGGCGGCGATGATCTTGGAGTAGTCGGCAATACCGTACGCGGTCGGGTTGCCGCTGCCATACAGGAAGAAATCCCGGTGCTGGATCTGCAGATGCCCACCGGTCTGCACGTACTCGGTGTGCATCGTGTAATTGATGTTGGTGCTGTAACCACCGAAAAGCAGGATCGAAGTCGACCCGATCGCCATCGCCAGCAATGTCGCAATCGACCGCCGCCGGTTACGCAGCAAATTCCTCACCGCCAGGTTGAGCGTCATCATTGCGCGTCCTCCTGGCCCTTGCGGCGGGTGCGGTGCACCAAGCCGTCTTTCAGGTAGATGATGTCGTCGGCGGCCTTGATCACTTCCTGGTCGTGCGACGAGAAGATGAACGATATCTGGTAGCGGTCCACCATGCGGCGCATCAGGCTCAGGATCGCCGCGCCGGTGTGGCTGTCAAGGTTGGCCGTGGGTTCGTCGGCGATCACCAGCTTGGGTTTGCGGGCCAGCGCGCGGGCGATGGCGACGCGCTGGCGCTGTCCGCCCGACAGTTGGCCCGGCAGGTTCTTGGCCTTGTCGCCCAGCCCGACCGCGTCGAGCAGCCTGGGCACCCGGTCACCGCGCTTCTTGGCTGACGCGCCGGCCAGCAACAACGGGTATTCGATGTTCTCGTAGGCGCTCAGCACCGGCAGCAGATTGAAGTTCTGGAAAATGAAACCGATATTCTTGGCGCGAAAGTCCGACAACGCGTCGTCCGACAACTCGCCCACCTTGCAGTCGGCAACGATGATCTCGCCTTTGTCCGGCCGGTCGATGCAACCGATCATGTTGAGCAATGTGGTCTTGCCGCTGCCCGAGGGGCCCAGCAAAACGGTGAAACACGCGTGGCGGACGAGAAAATTGACGCCCTTGATCACCGGCACGTCGATCGAATCGAGATGGTAGGTCTTTTCGACCTGCCGGATATCGACCACCGGACCCTGCATGACCGGCTGTTCGGTGGTCTGTTCGGTTACCTCTTCGTCCGTCTGCTCCGCCATCTGTCGCCCCTGTTGATGCCCGTCGCGGCTGCTGTCGTTCGCCGGCCGCCGGCGAATCCACTGTGCAGCCGCACCAATTATTACCGCATACCACGCGCAATGGCTCCCATTTCGTCGGTGATTCCGCCCGACCGGTATGACACTCCGGTCGCGGCGCCCACGGCACACCGGCGAAACGATGGAAGTGGCTCCGAACAACGTGGGTTACTATTGTTGCCGAAGTGAAATACCGGGGACAAGGCTTTAGTCAAACGCCATGGTGGCCCATCAAGACGATCACAACCAGGACGGCGCAAGCGAACCAGCCGCCCCAATAGCACCGGTTCCGGCGGCACGCGAGTTGTCCAGCCGCGAGCACGCGGCGCGTCTGCTGACGGCGCCGGCGGCGCTGATGCAGCTGAGCCTGGTCGAGGCCAAGATTGTTGTGAGCTACATGCGGCCGGAACAAGTCGCCGCCGGCGAGACCTTCATCACCGAAGGAGACGCCGACAACACCGGTTTCATGGTCCTTTTGCTCAAAGGTGAAGTACTGGTCGAAAGCATCACGGTTAGTCGCACCACGCCGGTAACGATTTCAGTGCTGGGGTCCGGCAGCCTGATCGGAGAGATGGGTTTGCTCGACACCGGGCCGCGTTCGGCCTCGTGCACGGCCAGCACTGACATCCAGTGTGCTGTATTGACGCGCGACGGGCTGGAATCGATGATTGCCGAACAACCGGCGATCGGGGCGAAATTCCTGCTCGCGGTGTCGGCCCGGATCGCCGAGCGGTACCGCGACACCCAACGAAAACTCAAGCTCTTCGCACGCCTGGCCTCCACCATGCAACAGGAGCTGGACCGGCAAAAATGACCCGACTGCTGATGGTTTGCATGGGCAATATCTGCCGCTCGCCGATGGCCCAGGTCGTCACGCTGCAGTTGGCCGAAAGAGCCGGCTTGGGCCGCGACATCCAGGTCGATTCAGCCGGAACCCACGCCGGGCGCGGCAGCGAACCGCCCGACCCACGGGCCAAAACCGTGCTGACGGCACGCGGATACGCGGTCGGCAAACTCCGCTCACGGCAGGTGGGGGAGCAGGATTTTGAACGCTACGACCTGATCCTGGCGATGGACCAGGCGAACCTGAACAATTTGCGCAGCTTGTGCCCGACCGAGCACACGCATAAATTGCGCCTGTTCCTGGAGTTTGCACCGGGCCTGGAACTGCGCGAAGTGCCGGACCCCTATTACAGCAACCTGCAGGGCTTCGAGCGCGTGCTTGAACTGTGCGAAGCAGGCGCGCGCGGGCTGGTGGAGCATTGCCAGGCCGTGCCGCGGTAGACATCGCCTGGTCGCAACTGCACCGGCGCAGGGCCAGCGCGACAAGATTCAGACCTTGTAATAGTCGCGGTACCAGGCGACGAAACGCGCGATGCCTTCCTGCACGCTGGTTCCCGGCACGAAACCGACCCATTCCTGCAATGCGTCTGTGTTGGCGTAGGTGGCCGGCACGTCGCCATCCTGCAGTGGCAACAGCCGCTTTACGGCCTTTTTTCCCAGCGCGTCCTCGACACAGGCGATGAAATCGAGCAGCGGCACCGGATTGTTGTTGCCGATGTTGAACACGCGATACGGCGCGTTGCTCGTGGCCGGGTCCGCATCAAGAGGGTCGTAGGCCGGATTGGCGCTGGCGGTGCGGTCCATGACCCGGATCACGCCTTCGACAATATCGTCCACATAGGTGAAGTCGCGCTGCATGTTGCCGTGATTGAACACGTCGATCGCCCGGCCTTCGAGGATCGCCTTGGTGAACAGGAACAACGCCATGTCGGGCCGGCCCCAGGGCCCATACACGGTGAAAAAACGCAATCCGGTGGTCGGCAGCCCGTAGAGGTGGCTGTAGGTGTGGGCCATCAGCTCGTTGGCCTTCTTGGTGGCGGCGTAAAGGCTGACCGGGTGGTCGACGCTGTCGTGCTCGGAAAACGGCATCCTGGTATTGCCGCCATACACACTGGAGCTCGAAGCGTAGGTCAGATGCTGCACGCCGCTGTGACGGCAACCTTCCAGGATGTTGACAAACCCGACGATGTTGCTGTCCACGTAGGCGTGCGGGTTCTTGAGCGAGTAACGCACGCCGGCCTGGGCCGCGAGGTGGATCACGCGGTCGAACTTGCCATTGGCAAACAACTGCTCCATGCCGGGACGGTCGGCCACGTCCATCTTGACGAACCGAAAATTCCGGTGCGGAGTCAGCCGGTCGAGGCGGCTCTGCTTGAGCGTCACGTCGTAATAGTCGTTGAGGTTGTCCAGCCCCACCACTTCGTCCCCGCGCGCCAGCAGTCTGAGCGAAGTGGTCATGCCGATAAAACCCGCCGCACCGGTCAATAGAATTTTCATGGACTGGAGTTTAGCGGGCATGTTCCCGGCGCTCCCGGTCCCGCGCCGGCGCGTGAGTCAGCGCCCGACCCGCGCCTGGTTGGCAGGCGGACCAATAGGGGTAGAGAAGGACACCGTCCTCCCCTCCCTCCGAACCGTGCGTGCGATTTTCCCGCACACGGCTCTCCAGTCAGTGGTTTCCTCATCGGGATTGGCTCGCTTGTTGTTGGGCTTGCGTCATGGTGAACAGGCC
>JANMYG010000672.1:0-2929 GCA_031381865.1 Betaproteobacteria bacterium
GGACAGCTGCGACGTGGTGCTGGTCACGGGCGACGCCTATGTCGACCACCCCAGTTTCGGCATGGCCGTGATCGGCCGCATGCTCGAGGCGCAGGGCTTCCGCGTCGGCATCATCGCCCAGCCCGACTGGCACAGCGCGGCGGCGTTCCAGGCGCTCGGCCGGCCGAACCTGTTCTTCGGCGTGACCGCCGGCAACATGGATTCGATGATCAACCGGTATACGGCCGACCGCAAGATCCGCAGTGACGACGCCTACACGCCGGGCGACGTGGGCGGCAAACGCCCCGACCGCGCGGCACTGGTGTATTCGCAGCGCTGCCGCGAGGCGTTCAAGGACGTGCCGATCGTGCTCGGCGGCATCGAAGGTTCGTTGCGCCGCATCGCGCATTACGACTACTGGCAGGACAAGGTGCGCCGCAGCATCGTGGTGGACGCCAAATGCGACCTGCTGCTGTACGGCAATGCCGAACGCGCGATCGTCGAAATCGCCCACCGGCTGGCGGCCCGCGAGCCGGTGCACACCATCACCGACGTGCGCGGCACCGCCTTTGTGCGCCGCCCCGATGATGACACCGGCAAGGGCTGGTTCGAGATTAATTCCACCAGCGTGGACGAACCCGGCCGCGTCGAGGCCCATGTCAACCCCTACCTGACGACCAGCGAGCAGGCCGCCGGCCAAGGCGCGACCTGCACCAGGGAGGATGCCGACAACGCGCCTGCGGCGCCCGACGCGGCGCGTGCCCGCGCCAATCCCGCGATCCAGCACCTGACCTTCATGCCCAACCCGGCGTTGAAGGGCAAGCTCAAGGTGCCGCCACGCGAGCGTTCGGTGATCCGCCTACCGTCCTACGAGCAGGTGCGCAGCGACCCGGTGCTGTATGCGCACGCGAACCGCGTGCTGCACCTGGAGACCAACCCGGGCAACGCGCGCGCGCTGGTGCAGGCGCATGGCGAGGGCGCCACGGCGCGCGACGTGTGGATCACGCCGCCGCCGATTCCGCTCACCACCGCCGAGATGGACCTGGTGTTCGACCTGCCGTATGCGCGCTCGCCGCACCCGCGGTATGCGGACGAAAACGGCAGCCACGACCATGGCACCAAGATCCCGGCCTGGGAGATGATCCGGTTTTCGGTCAACATCATGCGCGGCTGTTTCGGCGGCTGCACCTTCTGCTCGATCACCGAACACGAGGGGCGCATCATCCAGAGCCGCTCGGAAGACTCGGTGATCCGCGAGGTCGAGGCGATCCGTGATGGCGTCAAGGGATTTACCGGCACCATTTCCGATCTGGGAGGCCCCACCGCCAACATGTACCGGATCGGTTGCAAGAGCCCCGAGATCGAGTCGGCCTGCCGCAAACCCTCGTGTGTCTACCCCGGCATCTGCTCCAACCTCAATACCGACCACACGCCGCTGATCCACATGTACCGCCGCGCGCGTGCGCTCAAGGGGGTCAAGAAGATCCTGATCGGCTCGGGCCTGCGTTACGACCTGGCGGTGCAGTCGCCCGAATACGTGAAGGAACTCGTCACGCACCATGTCGGTGGTTACCTGAAGATCGCGCCCGAACACACCGAAGCCGGGCCGCTGGCCAGGATGATGAAACCCGGCATCGGCAGCTACGACAAGTTCAAGCAGATGTTCGACCGGTATTCGGCCGAGGCCGGCAAGAAGCAGTACCTGATTCCCTACTTCATCGCCGCGCACCCCGGCACCAGCGACGAGGACATGATGAACCTGGCGCTGTGGCTCAAGAAGAACGGCTTTCGGGCCGACCAGGTGCAGACCTTCTATCCCAGCCCGATGGCCACCGCCACGGCGATGTACCACAGCAACAGGAACCCGCTGCGCCGGGTCACGCGCGACAGCGAAACCGTGGACGTCGTGCGCGGCGACAAGCGCCGCCGGTTGCACAAGGCCTTCTTGCGTTACCACGACGCGAACAACTGGCCGCTGTTGCGCGAGGCGCTCAAGGCGATGGGCCGCTCCGACCTGATCGGCAACGGCCGGCACCATCTGATACCGACCTTCCAGCCGCTGACGGACGGAAACTACAGCAGCGCGCGGCGCAAGAACTCGACCCGCGCCGGCGCCGATGCGGCCGGCCCCAGGCCGCCGGCCGGACCCGCCGCTGCGCCGCGCGGGCGCCTGCTGACCCAGCACACCGGTCTGCCGCCGCGCGTGACGGGTGGCGCCAAACCACCCCGCAAGAGCCGGGCCTGAGCGCCCATCCGGCATGCGCCGGTCCCGCCGCGACCGGGTGATCCGTTGCCGCCCGTCGGCGGGCGCAAACACGGTGAAAATGGCAGGGAACCACCTGCAGGAGACCCCATGCCACGAGCCATCCTGATCGACCGCATTTTTGGCGCACAACGCCCGTCGCTGGCCACCGGCGCCGATGTACTGGCCGTCGAGGCGGTCGCGTTGCGCGAGCGTATCGAGGCGGCCAGCACCTACGACGCGCTGCGCATCGGCGCCGCGCACGACCCGGACGCGCCGGCGCTGCAGTTCCTGCCCAATGCCGACCCGGCGGAGCCGGCGCTGGTGACCAGCCATGCGCAGTTCCTGGCGCGGGTCACGCAGGCGGCCAATATGTTCGCCGCGCTCGGCGTGGGGCCCGGCGACGTGGTGAGCCTGCTGCTGCCATTGGTGCCGCAGAGCTTCTACGCGTTGTTCGGCGCCGAGGCCGCCGGAATTGCCAACCCGGTCAATGCCCTGCTGGAGCCGCACCAGCTGGCCGAGATCCTGCAGGCCGCGAACACCAAAGTGCTGGTCGCGCTCGGGCCGACGCCGGGCGCCGATATCTGGGACAAGGTGCAACGCATCCGCCCCCTGGTACCGAGCCTCCAGGCGGTGCTGCAGGTCGGCGGCCCGGCTGGCAATGCGCAGGATCAAGCCAGCGGCATCCATGACTTCGACCAGTTGCTG
>JANMYG010000768.1:0-2538 GCA_031381865.1 Betaproteobacteria bacterium
CGGCCCGAAGACCCGCGCCATGGTGATCAACAGCCCGCACAATCCCAGCGCCACGGTGTGGAGCTTCGAAGACATGCGCAAGCTGCAGGAGATCCTGGCGCCAACCGACGTGTTGCTCATCAGCGACGAGGTGTACGAACACATGGTCTTTGACGGCCAGGCGCACCAGAGCGCAGCGCGTTTTCCGGGCCTGGCGGCACGCGCCTTCATCGTCTCGAGTTTTGGCAAGACATACCATGTGACCGGCTGGAAAGTCGGCTTTGTCGCGGCGCCCGCGTCGCTCACGGCGGAGTTTCGCAAGGTGCACCAGTTCAATGTGTTCACGGTCAACACACCGGTGCAATACGGCCTGGCCAGCTACATGGCCAACCCCGCGCCCTACCTTGAATTGCCGGCCTTCTACCAGCGCAAGCGCGACCTGTTTCGCGCCGGCCTGGCCAAGACCCGCTTCCGGCTGCTGCCCAGCGAAGGCAGCTACTTCCAGTGCGTCGACATATCGCAGCTGGCGGTGCCCGAACGCAGCCTGGACGAGGCCGACTTCTGCAAGTGGCTCACGGCCGAGATCGGCGTGGCCGCAATTCCGCTGTCGGCGTTTTATGGCGACGGCTTCGACCAGCACGTGGTGCGTTTCTGCTTCGCCAAGAAGGACGAGACGCTCGGCACCGCGTTGCAGCGGCTGGCGCGCCTGTGAACCGCAGCTGACCGCCGGCGCGTCACCTCGGCCGCCCGCGCGACTCGCGGTTGGCGATCCAGATCGTGGCGGCGCAGATCACGGCACCCCCGATCAGCGTCGACTGGCTTGGCACCTCCGAGAACACCAGCCAGCCCATGCCGGCGGCCCATACCAGATCGAGGAACTTGACCGACTGGGTCGACGAGATGTCGGCGATGGCGAAGGCGCGCGTGACGCAGTAATGTGAGGCCACGCCCAACACCCCCGCGACCAGAAAACCGGACCATTGCAGCGCCGTCGGTGCGTGCCAGACCCATAACGCGAGCGGCAGGCTGAACAGCGTCACCGAGATCGCCTGCCAGAACACGATCACCTCGGCCCGCTCGTAACGGGTCAGCGCCTTGGTCATCAGGAACGAGGCCGCGAACACCGGGCTCGACCCAAGCATGAGCAGGTTGTAGACGCCGCCAGCGCCCGACATGCGGGGGCCCACGACGATCAGCACGCCCGCGAATCCGATCAGCGCCGCCAGCCAGCGCTCCCACCGCATGGTCTCGCGCAGGAAGACGTAGGCGCCCAGCATGATGAAGATCGGTCCGGTGAAACCGATCGCGGTGGTGTCCGCCATCGGTATCTTCGGCAAGGCCGTGAACCACATCATCAAGCCCACGGTGTGCATCGCGCCGCGCGCGAACTGGCCCCCGATACGCTTGGGCATGTAGGCCGCCAGGCCCACGCGTGCGACCAGCGGCAACATCACCAGCACCGCGCCCGCGTAGCGCAGGAACTGCGCCTGCAGGGGGTGCAGCTGCAGCGTGAGCATGCGGACCAGCGTGTTGAGCAGCACAAAAATCACGCCGGCCAGCATGATCCACAACAGGCCTTTCACGGTCGGGTCGAGCCGCCGCGCGCGGTGCCGCGTCAGCGCCACGCGGCGCTGCAGCGGCGTTCTGGTCTTGCGGGGCGGGGCGGACACGGGCGGCGCGGCTCAGCTGTTGATCTGCGCCCAGGCCTTGTCCAGGCGCTTGATACTCACCGGCTGGGGCGTGCGCAGCTCCTGCGCAAAGAAGCTGACGCGCAGCTCCTCGAGCAGCCAGCGGAATTCCTGCAGCCGCTCGTCGCAGACGCCCTTGCGCTCGGCCAGCAAACGCCAGTAGCGCGTCTCCTGGGGCCGCAGCTCGGCCAGCCTGGCCGCATCACGGGCCGGATCGTCGCGGTACTTGTCCAGCCGCAGGACGATCGCCTTCAGGTAACGCGCGAAGTGCTGCAGTTGTGGCCAGGGCGTCGCCACCAGAAAACGCCTCGGCATCAGGCGCTGCAACTGCTGCGCCGCGTCGGCTGCCGCCTCGCCGGCCTGCTTGTTGTCCTTGATCTTGCGATTGGCCAGTGCGTATTCGGCCAGGATCGCACCACAAAGCCGCGCCACCTCGCTGGCGATCAGCGTCAGCCGGCCGCGGCCCTCGTCCAGGCGCCGCTGGAAAGCGGCGGCATCCGTGGGCAGGGGCTCCAGCAGGAAAGCGCGGTCCAGCGCCACCTCGAGGATCTGGCTGCGCAACTCTTCCAGCGTGCCCAGGGGCATGTAGGCGGTGGCCATCTTCTGCAGGTCGGGCAGGTTCTTTTCCAGGTACTTCAGCGCATCGCGAAGCTGCAGCGCAAACAGCCGCCGCAGGCCGGCACGGTGCTTGGCCGCTGCCACGTCCGGCTCGTCGAACACCTCCACCTGCACCGCGTCGCCGCTGTCGACCAGTGCCGGGAACCCGACCAGGGTCTGCCCGCCCTTGCGGATCTCGAGCAGCTCGGGCAACTCGCCGAAGGTCCACGCCAAATGCCGCTGGCCGCTCGCTGGGGCCGCGCCGCCGCCGCCG
>JANMYG010000879.1:0-1851 GCA_031381865.1 Betaproteobacteria bacterium
CGCTTCGTCGCCGGCGGCAGCCCCCGTGGCACCGGTCAAGGCGCCGTACGCGATGGTCAAGGGGTATCTCAAACAAGGCCTGTCGGTCGGCCGCTGGCCACCGGGCGCGCTGATGCCGTCCGAGTCCGAACTGGTGGCGCAGTTCGGTGTCAGCCGCATGACGGTCACCCGGGCCCTGCGCGAATTGCAGAACGAAGGACTGGTGACACGCGTGCAGGGGCTGGGCACCTACGCGGCGCACCTGTTTCGCGTGTCTTCCACCCTGACCATCCGCGATCTGCACGAGGAGATCACGGCGCGCGGGCACCGGCACCATGCACAGGTCCACCTGGCGCGCCAGGAGCGCACCAGCGGGGTATTGGCGCCGCAGATCGGCCTGCAGGCCGGCGTGCCGGTGTTCCACACCCTGATCGTGCATTTCGAAAACGGCGTCCCCCTGCAGTGCGAGGACCGCTTCGTCAACCCGGCCTGCGCGCCGGACTACCTCAAGACCGATTTCACGCGGATCACGCCTACGCATTACCTGCTGCAGGTGGCGCCGCTGTGGGAGGCGCAGTACGCCATCGAGGCCGGCGCGCCGAGCCCGCAGGAGGCCCGGCTGCTGTTGATTCCCGAACACGAACCGTGCCTGATCATCGTGCGGCGCACCGTCAACCGCGACGTTCCGATCACGCTCGCGCGGCTGGTGCACCCGGGCTCGCGTTACCGGCTCGAAGGGCAGTTCAAGCCATGAGCGCCGCGCCGGGCCGCCCCAAGCAAGCTCGCACCGCAGTGCGCAGCACGGAGGTTGCCTGATGAGCGCCGCCGGGCCGTTCCCAAGGGCGACAACGAAGTTGCGGCGCAGACTCACAACTGCGCGCAGCGCTTGTGATGTCGTAGCCAATTCCGCAATGCGCAGCATGGAGAACGCCTGATGAGCGCAGCGCCGGGCCGCCCCAAGCAAGCTCTCACCGCAGTGCGAAGCGCGGAGGTCAACCAATGAGCGCCTTGTTGGTCGACGCCGCATCGGTGGCGCCGCAGCCGTGGCGCAATGGCGGCGGGCAGACGCGCGAATTGCTGACCTGGCCGGCTGCCGGCGAGTGGATGCTGCGCATCAGCCGCGCCGACATCGACGCCGACGGGCCGTTTTCCGCCTTTCCCGGGGTCGAGCGCTGGTTTTGCGTATTGCGCGGAAACGGTGTGGCGCTGGGTTTCCCCGATGCGCAACGCCAGCTGCGCGTAGGCGACGCGCCGCTGCGTTTTGCGGGCCAGGCCGCGCCGTCCTGCCGTCTGCTCGGCGGCGCCACGCAAGACCTCAACCTGATGGCGCGCCACGGGCAGGCCAGCATGCGCCTGTGGCAACCCGGCCAGGCCTGGGACGAAGCGTTCGCGATGCGTGGCCTGTACACCACGCGCGCCGGCCGCTGGAGCGACGGCATGGGCAGCCGCAGCGTCGGCGCCGACAGCTTGCTCTGGTGGCACGAGGCGGTGCCCACCGCCTGGACCTTCACTCCCGCCGACCCGGCCGGCGGCCCGGTCTGCTGGCTCGGCTACACGCCGCACAAGGTGGTCCGGCGATGAACGGCGCCAACGCACCGGCATGCACCCTGTGGCGCAATGCGCGGCTGGCGACCCTGGCCAGCGACGCGGGCTGGGGCCTGGTGGACGACGGCGCGCTGCTGGTGCGCGGCGACAGCCTGGTGTGGGTCGGGACGCTGGCCGACCTGCCGGCCGACCTGCGGCTACAGGTCGCTGGCGAGCACGACCTCGGCGGCGCGCTCGTGACGCCCGGCCTGGTGGACTGCCACACCCACCTAATTTATGGCGGCCAGCGCGCGCGCGAATTCGAGTCACGTCTTCAGGGCGCCAGTT
>JANMYG010000042.1:0-3497 GCA_031381865.1 Betaproteobacteria bacterium
GCATCAGCCACTCCACGGCCCGCAGCTGGCTGACGGTGCTGCAGGCGAGTTACCTGGTGCATTTTCTGCAGCCCTGCCACCGGAACTTCGGCAAGCGCCTGGTCAAGATGCCCAAGCTGTATTTTCTGGACACCGGCTTGCTGTGCCATCTGCTGCGCATCGACAGCGCGCAAACACTGGCCACCCACGCCTTGCGCGGCGCCATCTTCGAATCATGGGTGGTGGCCGAAACACTCAAGCACCGCTGGAACCAGGGCCTGCCCGCCGACATCTTTTTCTGGCGCGACAACCATGGCACGGAGGTCGATTTGCTGTTTGAATACCAGGGTCGGCTGCATGCGGTGGAAATCAAGTCGGGCGCCACGTTTTCACCGGACTGGCTGCAGGCCTGCCAGCGCTGGCAGCGTTATGCGGGTTCAGAGGCGGCCGCGCCGGTGCTGGTGTATGGCGGGCGCGACAGCTACATGGTCAACGGTGTGCACGTGATGGCGTGGCACAGGCTGGGCGGCTGAACCGATGGAATTTGTCCCTGCTGGTCCGGCTCTGTCGACCTCTTCATCAGTGTGGATGCGCTTTCAACAGGTGATTCGGTGATCTGTCGTCAGCCTTTGGGCACGATGACCTTGAGGCCCTTGAAATAGTCGCGGAAGAAGCCCGCGTCACGCGTGATCAGGGCAGTGCATTGCAGCAGCGCATGGGCGCCGATCAGGAAATCAGGCACCATGCGTTCGCCCACCGCGGGCAAGCCGGCGCTGCGCCGGCGCTCCTTGTAGCGGCGCTGCATCTCGCCGGCACGCACCGCGGCGCGCGACTCGACGGCGTTGTAGGCGATGCCGGCTTCTTCCAGCGCGCTCAGCAACGCGCCGCCGCCGCTGCCAGACTTCGCCAGGCCGGAGACGACTTCACTCACCACCACGTCGCACACCACCACCGGGCCGCGCGCCAGCGCCTGGCGCAAGCTGTCTTCGGCCGCGTCGGCGCGCTCGCCGTCGCCCAGCAGGTCGATCAGCACGGACGAGTCGATCGCGATCAAGGGCGCACTGTTCAGGGTTCGACCGGGTCGCCCGGGGCGCGGCCGCGCAGCTCACGCATGATGTCGTCGGTGGTCACGCCGGCGGGCAGCTTGAAGCGGCCGCGCAGGCGTGAGACGGCGTCGTCGGCGTTCTTGCGCAGGATGATGCGGCTGCCATCGAGTTCGACCTTGAGCAGCGTGCCCTTGGTCAGGCCCAGCGCGTCGCGCACGGCCTTGGGCAGCGTGATCTGCCCACGTTCAGCAACAGTGGCATCCATGGATTCAGCCTGCAAAAGTATGGTTGAATGATACATATCCTGGATGCCAAGGTCAAATTCGGATGGCCTGTTTCCGGGCACCTCGGTGCCGGGGGTGCGCCATGGCAGGGCCGAGGGCATCAGCATGGGCTTGCCTTCGCGGGTTCCCAGTCGCGGTGACCAACTCCGAGCCGCAAATCAACCTGCAAGCCGCCCAGGTGCTGGGCCAGACGATTCCGCAGCGCTGCGCTTTCTGACGCGAAAAGCATGGCATCGAGATCGAATTGCTGTTTGAATACCAGGATCGGCTGCATGCGTGGAAATCAAGTCGGGCGCCACGTTTTCCCCGGCCTGGCTGCAGGCCCTGCCAGCGCTGTTCGCGTTATGCGGGTGGGGCGGCCGTCGCGCCGGTGCTGGTGTACGGCAGCAGTGACAGCTACGTGGGCAATGGCGTGCACGTGATGGTGTGGCACAAACTGGGAGGCTGAGCCGGTGGAGACTGCCCTTGTTGAGTCGGGTTGGGCGATCCCCCCTCCCCTGCGTTTGCGCGCCGGCGAGGTGTCTCGGTGATCTCGCGTCGTGGCTTCGCCTTCGCAGCCCTGGGTGCCAATGCGCTGCCGCTGGCGGCACAGGTGCAACGAACGGGCAAGGTGTTTCGTATTGGCTGGCTCGCGCCGGTGCCAATCCCATCGATTCTGGATGGTTTTCGGCGCGGCATGCGCGCGTTGGGTTATACCGAAGGCAACAACCTGGTGATCGAGCAACGCTACGCGATTGGGGCCGAACAACTGGCTGGCCTCGCCGCTGAGCTGGCGTCGGCCAGGGTCGATGTTTTCATGACGAGCTCGAGCAACTCGACCCAGGCTGCGAAGGGCACGACCAGCGCAACCCCGGTGGTCTTCGTCGCCAGCTACGTAGTGGAGCGGGGGTTCGTGCAGAGCCTGGCCCGCCCGGGCGGACGTTTGACGGGGTTGAGCCTGATTGGCTCGGAACTCGAGGCCAAGCGCCTGCAGATCCTCAAGGAGGTGGTAACAAAGGTGTCCCGTGTTGGCGTCTTCACGCCGGTAGTACGGCCGCAGTTTTCTATGCCGGGGGTTGAAGCGGCAGCCCGGGCGCTGGGCCTGGGGATTACACGCCTGGACGTGCAGGTCGCCGATGACATCGAGCCGGCGTTTGAAACCGCGGCCAAAGACCGTGTCGGAGCGCTCCTGGTCTTGTCGTCGCCGCTCTTCAATTCGCAGAAGCAACGCATCATCGACCTGGCGGCCAGGCACCGGTTGCCGGCGATGTATGAAGACCGGGAGTTCGCCGAGGCCGGCGGCTTGTTGTCCTACGGCCCGGACCTCCCCGACGTCTTTCGGCGCGCGGCGACGTACGTCGACAAGATCCTCAAAGGGGCCAAGCCGGCCGACCTGCCGGTCGAGCAGCCGACGAAGATCGATCTGGTCATCAACCTCAAGACCGCCCGGGCGCTGGGCCTCACCATCCCCCAGTCGCTGCTGTCGCGCGCGGATGAAGTGATCCAATGATCACGCGGCGCTTCAACGTGTTGCTGCCGTCTAATACAGCTCCTACCGCAATCATCCAATCGGCATCCGCAGCATCCGCGAGTTGACACATCCGCGAGTTGCTTGACCAGCTGTCAGATTGCATCTACATTCTGACAATGATCAGTTGGGACGAGCCGAAGCGACGGGACAATCTCCGAAAGCACAAGATTGATCTTGCTGATTTGGAGTCCGTCTTTGACTACCCCATGGTCTCAGTGGAAGATGATCGCGAAAGCTACGGAGAGCTCCGACTGCAAAGTCTGGCTATGTGGCAAGGTCGGGTTGTCTTCCTGGTATGGACCCCGCGCGGCGACGACACCGCGCATTTGATTTCCTGCCGCAATGCAGACCGCAAGGACACCGATGACTACTTCAGTTCGCTTTAGCCCCGCGGAGATCAAGGCGGCAAGGGCAGCCGCGCCAGGCAATTCTTCAAGCAAATCCAGGGTCGACTGGAGCAAAGGGGTGGTTTCGTCTGGAGGCGGTGTGGCCGCAACGCTTGGCGAACTGCGTCGCACACGCGGCCCGAACAAGAAGCCTGCAAAGGAGCAGGTCGCCATTCGTCTGGACCCAGACGTTGTTGGCGCACTTCGAGCAAGCGGTTCGGGTTGGCAAACGCGGGTCAATTCAATACTCAAGGAGTGGGTGGCGGCTCAGCCGGTCAAGCCAAAGACACGT
>JANMYG010000078.1:0-4671 GCA_031381865.1 Betaproteobacteria bacterium
CCGCAATCCATGGATCCCGGGGCGAGCCCGGGATGACAGCCGGGGGGGCGGGTCCGGGAATGACGGGCTCGTTTGACTTGCGCTGTCAATACACATCGCGCTGGGTGTTGTGGACGTTGAAGTGCCCGGTTGGCGTGATGATGCGCGGGTCCTTGATCACGGCCTTGAGCTTGAGCGTCTTGTCATCCACCACCACCAGCGCGCTCTGCTTGTTCTTGGCCGACCAGACCGAGAACCAGACTTCGTCGCCGGCCATGTTGAACTCGGGCTGCACCACGCGCTTGGCGCCGTCGTCGTTCAGGCCGGCCCATTCGGCGATCGGCAACACCACATAACCCTTGTCGAGGTTCTTGATGTCGAACACGGCGACCGATTGCGCGATCTTCGGGTCGGGGTTCAGCGGCGTGTCCGAATACAGGTGCTGGCTCTTCGGGTGGCTCTTGATGAACAGCGCGCCACCACCCTGGCCCTTGAGTTCCGCGACCTTCTTGAACGCATACTGCTTATGCCGGATCGGGTCGGTGCCGATCAGCGAGATCGATTCGTCGCCGAGGTGGCCGGTGGACCAGACCGGGCCGAATTTCGGATGGATGAAGTTGGCGCCCCGGCCCGGGTGCGGGATCTTGCCGACCTCGACGATCGCGGTCAGCTTGCCCTCTTTGGCATCGATCACCGAGATCTTGTTGCTCTGGTTGGCGGCCACCATGAAGTAGCGTTTGGTCGAATCCCATCCGCCGTCGTGCAGGAACGGCGCCGACCCGATCTCGGTCACCTTGAGCGCATCGAGGTTGGAGTAGTCCACCATCAGCGTCTTGCCGGTTTCCTTGACGTTGACCACGAACTCCGGTTTGAAATGCGAGGCCACGATCGAGGCCACGCGCGGCTCGGGATGGTATTCCTGCTTGCCGACCGTCATGCCCCGGGTACCGACGATCTTGAGCGGCTCCAGCGTATCGCCCTTCATGATCACGAATTGCGGTGGCCAGTAGGCGCCGGCGATGACGAGTTTGTCCTCGTAGCCCTTGTACTTGCTGGTGTCGACCGAGCGCGCTTCCAGGCCGATCCGGACCTCGGCCACGTTGTCGGGTTTGGGCATCCACAGGTCGATCATGTTGACCTTGGCGTCGCGGCCGATCACGAACAGGTAACGGCCCGAGGCCGAGGTGCGCGAGATGTGCACCGCGTAACCGGTCTTGACGATGTTGATGATCTGCTTGGTGTCGCCGTCGATCAGCGCCACCTCGCCGGTGTCGCGCAAGGTGGTCGAGAAGATGTTCTGGACGTTGTAGTTGTTCATCTTCCTGGTCGGTCGCTGGGCCGGCGCAACGATGACCTTCCAGGTCGCCTTCATCTGCTCCATGCCGAATTCGGGCGGCATCGGCGGTTCGTGCTGTATGTAACGCGCCATCAGGTCGACCTGCGCTTCGGTCAGTTCGCCCGAGGTCTGCCAGTTGGGCATGCCGGCCGGCGAGCCGTAGGCAATGAAGATCTTGAGGTAGTCGGTGCCCTTGGCCACCGTCAGGTCCGGCGTCAGCGCCTTGCCGGTGGCGCCCTTGCGCAACACGCCGTGGCAGCCGGCACAACGCTCGAAGTAGATCTTGCGCGCGCCTTCGAATTCGGCCTGGCTGATCTGCGGCGCCTTCGGGTTGGTGCTCTGCACCATCGGCTCGTTGGCCAGCGGCGAGGTGCCGGCCTGGTAGTTCATCTCGGGCTGCGTGACGCCCTTCTTGTCCTGCGCCCCCGCAACCAGGGCCAAGGTCGCGAGCAGCACCGCCGCAACACTGGAAAGACGTGGGATTGCCATGATTCTTGCTCCGTCGTAACGCGCAGCCAGACCACCGCACCAGGAAATAGCCGGACTCGCCGATGGCTGCAGCAATTCGGTTCGAGCAAGGTGAATGTTGGCCGCCGGGGACGGTTGCGTCCTTGAACTACATCAAGAGATCGATGTCTTGTGTCCCGGCCGCGGCCGCGGCAGCCCACCGGCGCTGCTCGCGCCGGCGGCGCGTTTCAGGCGCTGGCCATCTGGTAGGACGACAGCCGCTGCGGGTCGAGAATGCGGATGTCGCGCCGGTCGATCTCGATCATTCCGCCGGCCTCGAGTTCATGCAGCACGCGCGAGAAGTACTCCGGCGTGAGCGACAGCCGCGAAGCGATGGTGGCCTTGCTGACGGGCAACGAGACCGTCACCCCGGCCTTCGGTTCGCAGTCGTCGAGTTCCTGGCCGCGCAGCAGGAAACCGATCACACGCTGCAGCCCGGAATGCAATGCATAAGCCTCGACGTCGTGGATCAGGCCGTGCAGCCGGCGCGACATGCCGGCCAGCATGCGCAACGCAAAGCGGTGGTCGCGCTCGATTTCGGACAGCACCGCCTGCTTCGAGACGCTCAGCAGCAGCGATTCCGCGAGCACCTGGGCACTCAGGATGTAGGGACGGTTGGCGAACATGATGGCTTCGCCGAAACTCTGGCCCGGCCCGATCAGTTCCACCACCTTCTCCTGTCCGGTGGGCGCCAGCACGAACAGTTTCACCTGCCCGGTGACGACGACATGGAACTCGTTGCAGGGTTCTCCCACGCGAAACACCATGTCGCCGCGGGCCAGCCGGCGCAGCACGCAGGTCTCGGCGACGTGTTTGAGTTCCGCCGGGCTCAGGTCGTTGAACAGCGGCAACACCGAGAGGTATCTCGGCACGTCGAACGGGCGTGGCTCCATGGCGTGTCTCCATCTTTTCGCGTAATGCCGGAATTGTGCGGACGCGGCGATGCGGTCGGATTGACCAACATCAAGACGGGTGCAATCAGGCAGGAGTCAGTACATCCGCGCCACGGGCCAGTGCAAAAGTGGTCGCCAGCAGCAGGGCGCCCAGCAGGTTGTGGGCCAGCGCCGCCGGCAGGCCGGGCCGACCCATCAGCCATCCCACGGCGACCTCGGCCACGAGCAGCGCCAGCAGCAGGGCGCCGGCTGCGCGCCTGCCGCTGCGCAGTGCCGCCAGGCCCAGCGTCAGCAGCACCAGCAGCACCAGCAGCGCCGACACCCGGTGCGCCGCCTGCGCCAGTGCGCCCCAGTCGTTGTGCGGCGGCGTGGCGGACAGCACCGGTTCGCGCCACGGGTCCAGCGCGTTCCAGGGCACCGCGCCCGAGGCTGCGATGCAGTCCGCCAGGCCGGAGCAGCTGGTCGCGGCGTGCGACGCGCTGACCAGTCCGCCCAGGGCCACCTGCACCAAGAGCACGGCGACGCCGAACCCGGCCCAAACGCGCACCCACGGGGCCGCCGCAGTGGCACCAGTGCGCGCGAGACCACAACACAGCGCGAACATCGCGAATCCGCCCAGCAGGTTGCCGATCGCCACCGCCGGCACCCTGGCGTTGCCCGACCAGCGCCCGAGCAGCGCCAGCAATAGCGCCAGCGCCAGCAGCAGCAATGCCACCCGGCCCTCGCGCCACAGAACCGGACGCTCGCTCAGGCAGGCGATCACCATCAGGACCACGAGCAGCAGGGCTGCCGTCGCGGTGACGCGGTGCGCCATGCGTGCCGCCGTGATGGCCGGGCTGTCTGCCAGCGTCGCAGGCAGGCCCTGCTGCAGCTCGCGCAAGGCTTGTCCGTAACACTGCGGCTGGGGCACGCAGGACAGCCCGGCCCGGGACAGGCGGATGAAGGCGCTCAGGCTGGTGATCACGAGCACCAGCACGGCGCACACCAGCGCGACCCGGCGCACGAACGCCCGGCGCCGCGCCAGCTGTGTGGCTGCGCCGGCCGCTGGTGGCGCGGGGCGGGTGATGGGTTGGCTGCGTGCCGGCGCTGCGGGTTGGTGCATGGCCTCGCATTGTGCGCGCGGGCCCGCCGCGGTCTGCAACAACCGCGCGCATTCTTGACTTGGTTCAAGTCAATTCCCGGATGCCCGCCGCAGAATTGTCCGGACCGTGGCGCGCCTTTGCCGCGGAAAAAAGGAGATGCCATGGGCCCCGCAGAACACGACAACGAAGACGTTCCCTGGATGCAGCAACTGCTCGACAACCCGTTCCTGCTGCTTTTCATCGGCGTGATGGTGCCGATGGTGGTCTACACCCTGTGGGGCGTGATCGACATCCTGACCGTGCCGCTCGCCAAGTAGCGGCGCGCGCCGCGATCCATACCAATTCACCGCGAAGGACCTGCCATGAGTGCCATCTTGCCCCCGTCGGAACGCTTGTGGTGGAAACATCCGCTGGACCGCGTGGAAGGAACCTGGATCGCGATCGCCTTCGTGTGGTGCATGGTGATGTTCTTCATGATGGTCGGCTGGCATATCTACGGCCGGCAGAATCTGTCCACCGAAACCTACCGCACCAAGCCGGACATGTTCGCCGCCAAGGCGCAGGCGATGGTCGACAAGTACACCGTGCGCTACGAGACCGACGCCAAGATACCGGTGGTGCACCCGCCCGAGGGCAGCGATGTCTACCTGATCGCGCGCCTGTGGGCGTGGTGGCCGATCATCGAACTGGAGAAGGACAAAACCTACCGGCTGCACCTGACGTCGATGGATTACAACCACGGCTTCTCGCTGCAGCCGACCAACATCAACATCCAGGTCGTGCCGGGCTTCGAACACGTGGTGAAGGTCACGCCGAACAAGTCGGGCACCTACTCGGTCGTGTGCAACGAATTCTGCGGCATCAACCATCACAC
>JANMYG010000079.1:0-3802 GCA_031381865.1 Betaproteobacteria bacterium
CCAGGATCGCGTGGAACTTGTCACCCAGGGCATCCAGCGCCAGCGCCAGCCCGCCGGCCTTGGGCTTGAGCAGGTGCACATAGGGTGATTGCTGGCGCGCATGTTTGGCCGGCGTGAACCGCGTTCCCTCCAGAAAGTTCATCACACTGGTGGGTACCAGCGCGAACTTCTCGCACGCCTTGCGCGTGGTTTCCTGGTCCCGGGCACGCATCTCGGGGTGTTGCTTCAGGAACTCCTCGCTGTGCCGGCGCATGAACGGAAAATCCAGCGCCCACCAGGCCAGCCCCATCACCGGCACCCACATCAACTGCTGCTTGAGGAAGAACTTGAGCAGCGGAATACGCCGGTTCAGCAGGTGCTGCAGCACCAGGATGTCGACCCACGACTGGTGGTTGCAGGTCACCATGTACCAGCTGCGGTAGTCCAGCCCCTCGATGCCCGCCACGTCCCAGCGCGTGCGCTGCGTCAGCGCCATCCAGGCACTGTTGCAGCTGATCCAGGCCTCGGCCACGAACAGCAGCGCCGGTGCGATAACAAGCCGGAACGCCGGCACGGGAACCAGCAGCTTGACCAGCGCCAGCAGCAGCAGGATCGGCACCCAGAACAGCGCATTGAGCACCATCAGCAGCGACGCGATGGCGCCGACCAGCACGGCGGGCAGGAAGTTCAGCATCACGCTCCCCGCGCCCGGTCCTGGTCCATCTGGCGCACCAGCGCGCGTGCTTCGTCGCCCTCAGGGATTGGCCGCCCGCTGTCGCGCCACTGCACCGCGGCCTTGAAGCCGTGCTCCTGCGCGTAGCGCCGGAACCACATGCCCTCGGGGTTGTGGCGCGTGATGCCGTCGAACACGGTGGCCATCTGCTGGCTTTGCTCGAGCCCCATCGTCAGCATCACCTGATTCACCACCATCTTGTGCATCGCGAGCTGCGCGCTCGGCACGCCGGCGATGCGCAGCGCCAGCTGCAGCGTGGTGTCTTCGAGCCGGTCGCAGGGAACGCTGTCGTTGGCCAGGCCCCAGTCGAGCGCCTTGCGGCCGTCGATGGTGTCGCCGGTGAACATCATCTGCTTGGCGCGCGTGGGCCCCAGGCGGTAGGTCCACATGGCGGTGGTGGGGCAGCCCCACACGCGGGTCGGCATGTAGCCGATGCGCGCGTCGTCCGCCATCACCAGCAGATCGCAGCTCAGCGCGATGTCGCTGCCGCCGGCCGCCGCGTAACCATGCACCTTGGCGATGGTCGGTTTGGGGCTGCGCCACAGGCTCATGAAATCCTCGGTGTTGCGCTTCATGAACGCGTAGTCGGCCATCGGGTCCCACGGAAAACGCTCCTGCTGGCACGGGTGGTCGACCTCGCCCTGCCCGAAATGCGTCAGGTCGTAGCCGCCGCAAAAGCCTTTGCCCGCGCCTTCGACCACGATCACATGCACTTCGGGCTCGGCATTGGCCCATTCCACCGCGGCGCGCAACTCGCGCGGTGTGGCGTCGTTGATGGCGTTGAGTATTTCGGGCCGGTTCAGCAGCAGCCGGGCCACCCGGGGATGGGCCGCGTCCTGGTCGATGCGCAAAGTGCTGTAGGTCGGCATGGGCGGGCCTTTCGGTGGGATCGCCGCACTGTAGCAGCCCGCCATGGGCCGTCGGATGGTGCCGCATGGCCCGCGGCGCGGCACGGCCTGGCTATAGTCGTGCCTGCCACCGAGCCCGCCATGACCGACCCATCCGCGCCCCTGCCCGACCGTGTTCCCGTGCTCATCGCCGGCGGTGGCCCGGTCGGGCTGGCGTTGTCGGCGCTGCTGGCGCGCCATGGTGTGGCCAGCCTGGTGGTCGAGGCCGACGACGGTTATTGCACCGGCAGCCGCGCGATCTGCATGTCGCGCCGCTCGCAGGAAATCCTGGGCTGGGTCGGCGCCGATCGGCCGCTGGTGGACAAGGGCCTGTCATGGGTCGGCGGGCGCAGCTTCTACCGCGACACCGAAGTGCTGCACTTCCAGATGCCGTCCGAGCCGACGCAGCGCTTTGCGCCGATGCTCAACATCCAGCAGTATTTCGTCGAGCAGTTTGCGCACGAGGCGGCGCGGGCGTTCGGCGCGCTGGCCGATGTGCGCTGGAGCAGCCGCGTGGCGAGCGTGCGGCCGCACGCCGCCGGGGCCGAGGTGGCGGTGCAGGTGCAGGGCGCGCACGGCACCCACACCGTGCAGGCCGACTGGGTGGTGGCCTGCGACGGAGGCCGCAGCACGGTGCGCGAGCAGCTCGGCCTGGCGTTGCAGGGCACGCAGTACGAAGGCCGCTACGTGATCGTCGACATCCGGCAAAAGACCGCGCGGCCGGTCGAGCGGCTGGCCTGGTTCGACCCGCCCAGCAACCCGGGCTCGACCCTCCTGATGCACCGCCAGCCCGAGGACGTGTGGCGCATCGACTACCAGATCGGCGACGACGAGGACGCCGTGGACGCGGTGAAGCCGGAAAACGTGTTGCCCCGGGTGCAAAGCCACTTGCGCATGATCGGAGAGGACGCGCCGTGGGAACCGTTGTGGATTTCGATCTACACCGCCAAATGCCTGACTCTCGACAGTTACCGCCACGGCCGTGTCCTGTTTGCCGGCGACGCGGCGCACCTGGTGCCGATCTTCGGCGTGCGCGGGCTCAACTCGGGGCTCGACGACGCAGGCAACCTGGCCTGGAAACTCGCGCGTGTCGTGCATGGCGAGTCGCCCGGCACCCTGCTGAACACGTATTCGGCGGAACGCGTATCGGCCGCGCGCGAGAACATGGCCTACGGCGCCAAGAGCACCGAGTTCATGGCGCCGCCGGACTTCGCCTACCGGCTGATGCGCGAAGCCACGCTGCGGCTGGCGCTGTGCGACGAACGCGTGCGCCCGCTGATCAATCCGCGCCAGTCGGCACCCATCGTGTACGCCGGTTCGCCCTTGAATCTGCCCGGGCAGGACGCACCGTGGTGCAGTGCCCTGGCGGCGCCGGGCGCCCCCGCGCCCGAGGCTCTGCTCGACGACGGCACACACCTGAGCCGGCATTTCGGCGCCGGTTTCGTGTGCCTGGTTTTCGCGCGCACCACGGCTGTGCATGGCGCCGATGAATTGCGCCAACGCGGCATCTCGGCGCTGGCCGTGCCCGCCAGCTGTTCCCAGGCCTGGCAGCGCTACGGCCTCGGGCAGGGAGTGGACGAGGCCCTGGTGCTGGTGCGGCCCGACGCCTATGTGATGGGGCGCTGGAGCGGGCTCGACGCCAGCGCGGTGGCGGCGGCCTTCGATCTTTCAGGAGTGCCGACATGACCGACGACGACCTCGACCAGAGTTACAGCGCCTTGTGCCAGGCGCTCGGCAGCGTGGGCCAGCAGCAGGCGCCGCTGTTGCTGTCGATGGTGTGCCTCTCCATGATGTGCCGCATGGACTCGGCGGCCCAGGTGTTGCCACTGATCGACCAGGCCCGCGCCCTGTGTGATGGCAACCGCGACAGCGACCGGTAACCGCCGCCGGGCAGCGCCCGGGGGCCAGCCAGTCGGCCCGCCTGAGGCGTGTCGGCCGGTCAGGGCCTGCAATGACCAGGTATCCGGCTGCGATGACAAGGCACTCGGCTGCGATGACAAGGCACTCGGCTGTCATCCCGGACTCGCTCCGGGATCCATGGATTGCGGGTGCTGAAACCCCGGACCTGATCCGGGGCCGCAATGACAATGTAGCCGGCTGTCATCCCGGACTCGCTCCGGGATCCATGGATTGCGGGTCAGGCCCGCAATGACAAAGTAGCCGGCTGTCATCCCGGACTCGCTCCGGGATCCATGGATTGCGG
>JANMYG010000081.1:0-5342 GCA_031381865.1 Betaproteobacteria bacterium
GCGTTCTGCAGCACCGCGAGCGCCGCGGCCAGCGCCGCGACCACCACCATCAGCGCGAACACCGGCCCCACGGCCAGCACGCCGAAGAACCGGAACGCGACGAACAATGTCAGGTACAGCACCGCCACCGCGCCGCCTTGCAGCACCTGCGCGTAGTCCGGTCGGCGCAGGCGCAGGCGCCAGCCCACGACCAGCAGCACGACCGCCACCGCGGCGATGCCGGCGAGCCGGAACTCGACCGGCAGCCGCGCATGTTCACTGGCGAACTTGGCCAGGAACGCCAGGCCGACGAACAGGATGCCGACGCCGACCTTGACGATGGTGTTGCCGCCGAGCAGCCAGGCCTTGATCGGAGCCAGCAGGTCGGGCTCGGGAGCAAATGGTGGGGTCGGCGGCTCGGACCGTGCTGCAAGGGGCGGGGCCGGCGCGCGGGGCTCCGCCGTTTGTGCCCGCGCCGTGTATGCCGCCGCCGCCGCCTGACCCGCCGGCAGCGCCATGTCGGTGTCGGTCGACGCGGGCGCCGCCGGGAAGTCGGTGCTGGTGGCGGCCAACAGCTCGGCCTCGGCCGGTGCGACGTCAGCGGCGCCGGCTGGTGCTCCGTAATCACCGCCAACCGGTGTGGCGGACGCGGCGCCGGCTGGTACCGGCGTGGTGGCCGAAGCGGGTCGCATCTGCAGGTCTTTCAACGCGGCGCCGGCTGGTACGGCTGTAGTGGCCGACGCGGGTTGCGCCTGCAGGTCTTTCAGCGCGGCCTGCAGCTCGCGAACCTGCCGCCCCTGTTGCAGCGACCGCGCCAGCAGCCAGCCCACCACGGCGCCGACCAGGACACCGCCGCCTTGGAGCAAGGCGCCGCCAAAGAGGCCACCGAGGATGATTGCCAACACAAGCTGCATTTGCGCTCCCAGCGTTTTTATGTCGCCCATCGCGGACAGGAAATTCGACCACGTCCAGGCCAGTATCGCATCGCCGAAAGTGATGAAAATCGACACGACGAGCCGCGGCGAAGCCGCTTCCCGAAGGCAATTGGTGCCAGATCGCGGCAGCTTCGCCAAGGCTATTGGTGCCGCGCCGCGGCCGCCGCGGGTCAAGTTGATGGCGCTACTGTTCCGATTGGCCTCGCGCATGTGCGCCTGCCCCAGACCCAGCTGCGCCGGGAGCCATGGATTGCGGGTCAGGCCCGCAATGACAAATTTCCTGTCCGGTCGCCATGCCGGGCGTGACCCAGGGTCGCCATGCCGGGTGTGACCCACGACTGTCATGCCGGGCGTAACCCACGGCTGTCATCCCGGGCTCGACCCGGCATCCATGGACTGCGGGCGCCAGAACCGCGGACATGATCCGGGGCTGCAGTGGCAAGTCTCCTGTCCGGCCAAGCGCACGCCTCACGGCGCGCGCCTGAAAACTCCACCCCAGCCCGCGATCGCGGCGGCGCCGGCGCTCCTCAGCGCATCGAGTGTCGGCGCGCGTCAGCGCACCGCGGCTTCGGCGTTCACCATGCCGGCGCCGAAGAACGAGGTCTGGCCCTTGCCGCCGGTGCACTGGCGCGGATCGGTTGCGGGCCAGCCGGCCGGGCAGGACATCGGCGTCGCCGACGAGCGGATGCGCGCCGCCACTGCGCCCTGCGGCAGGTTCGGATTGGCCTGGCGGATCAACGCGGCCACCCCGGCAACGTGCGGCGAGGACATCGACGTGCCGCTGATCCACACGTACCGGCCGCCGCCACTTTCAACCGCGCGGTTGACTGCGAGCAGCGCTTCCCAGAGTCCCGTGGCGTCGGTGCTCGACCAGCCGGCCAGGATGCGCCCGCGCCCGAATACCGTGGACGGCGTTTGCGGGGCGTCGCCACCGGGGGCGGTGACGTCCACCGGAGAACCGACGCTCGAATAGCTGGCAAGCGTATTCACTCCGGTCGCCGATACCGTGACGACGCCGGGCAGTTCAGCCGGCGCCACGCGGCAGTTGTTATGCACCTCGCGCTCGATTGCGCTGCCGGGCGGCCAGTCCGGGCTGATGGTGTCGGTCGTGGGATGGCCGAGATCGGAGGCTTGATTGCCCGCGGAAGCGACGATCAGCACGCCGCGCGACTGTGCATAACGTGCGGCATCCTGCATCTCCTTGAGCATCGCGCGCTGCCCGGCGTCGTTGGCGCAGTAATACAGGTACGGGTCGGCGAACAGGCTGAGGTTGACGACGTCGAGCCGCTGGTCACCCGCATAACGCAAGGCTGCGGCCACCGAGTCGACGAAACAGAACCCGGCTTTGGTACAGGCCTTCAACCCGACGATCGTGGCATCGGGCGCCACGCCGACGATGCCGATACCGTTCTTGCGTGCCGCGATCGTGGTGGCCACATGCGTGCCATGCCCCTGGAGATCCTGCACGGCGAGTTTGTTGGTGCAATCGCCGTTGGCGATTTCCTGCGGGTCGGCGGTGGGTGTCGTGGTGTTGATGAACGAACACGAGTGCGCCACATCGATGCCACCGGCAAGGTCGGGATGGGTGAAATCGATACCGCCATCAATGACGCCGACCCGTATGCCGCTGCCGGTGGCCTTGGTCTGCGCCGCAGCCGCCTTGATGACCCGCATGTCCCACTGGCAGGACGACAGCTGGTCCGGCGCACTGGTTCCCTGAAGGTAACCCGCCACACAACGTGTATTGGCCGTGACGCCGTCGATGAGCACGGCCGTATCCGAAGCTGCCGGTCGGACCACCGCGACCGCCAGCAGGGCTGCGGTGAGCAGGGCTGGCGTGGCGCGCCAAACAGGATTGCTTTGCATGATCTGCTTCTCCTTGGAGTTGGTTGATGAAGGTCGTGTTGCCGCAGTGAACAGGGCAGGCACGTGTGCAGCCTAATTGCCTGCAACGGCACGCGCAAGCCCGCATAGCGCAGGCTGTTTAAGGGTTTTCCCTTGGTGGACGCCGGCCGCCTGCGAAATGCGACACGCCGAATACCGAATCCGCAATATCCGTTCGGGCTGAGCTCAGGGCGAACGGTGGTTATCTCTGAACGCCACGGCGCATAAGGCCACAATCGCTGTGCGCGCCATCGGTTTCGCGCGACGTATCCGAACCTGAGGTGGACGACTTATGGGCATGCTGGTCAACGGTCTGTGGCAAGACGCCGTTTATGCCGCCAAAAGCGGCGAGTTCATCCGCAAGGACTCGGTCTTTCGCGACTGGGTGACGGCCGACGGCGCGTCGGGTTTCCCGGCCGAGGCAAACCGATACCATCTGTACGTGTCGCTCGCCTGCCCATGGGCGCACCGCACGCTGATCGTGCGCGCGCTCAAGGGGCTTGAATCAAGCATCGGGGTATCGGTGGTCGACCCGTACATGGGTGCCGAGGGTTGGAGCTTCACCGGGCGCCGGGGTTGTATCCCCGATGCGGTGAACGGCGCGGCCCATCTGCGCGACATCTACCTGAAGGCGCGACCCGGCTACACCGGGCGCGTGACGGTGCCCGTGTTGTGGGACACCCAGACCGGCACGATCGTCAACAACGAGTCGTCCGAGATCATCCGCATGTTCAACAGCGCCTTCGACGCCTTTGCATCGCGCGAGTTGCCCGATCTCTGTCCGGCGGCGCTGCGGCCGCAGATCGATCGATGGAACGAGACCATCTACCGCAGCGTGAACAACGGCGTCTACCGGGCCGGGTTCGCCACTGCGCAGGACAAATACGAGGCGGCCGTGCGCGAGCTGTTTGCGACCCTGGACATGCTGGAGCAGCAGCTGGCCACATCGCGCTACCTGTGTGGCGGCGCCATCACCGAAGCCGACTGGCGGCTGTTCACGACGCTGGTGCGTTTCGACGCCGTGTATTACGGGCACTTCAAATGCAACCTGCGCCGGCTGGTCGACTTCCCGCACCTGTGGGGCTACACACGCGAGCTCTACCAGATGCCCGGCGTGGCGGCGACCGTCGATCTGGAACACATCAAGGAACACTATTACCGCAGCCATGCGCAGATCAATCCGACCGGCATCGTGCCCGTGGGTCCGATCCTCGATTTTGCGTCGGCACCCGCGCGAGCGGAGCTTCAAGCCGGTCGTTGATCGGTCGACGGGCGTTGCCACAGGTTGATGCCGCCGTCGACCGCGTACTGGTCGATGGCCAGCAGTTCCTCGGCGGAAAAATCCATCTGTTGGAGCGCCCCGACCAGTTCGGTGATCTGGGCCGGGCGGCTGGCACCGATCAGGGCCGAAGTGACGCGTTTGTCCCGCAAGACCCAGGCCACGGCCATTTGCGCCAGGCTCTGCCCGCGGGCCTGGGCCAGCCCGTTCAGGGCCCGCACGTGGCGCAGGTTGCGCTCGCTCAGATGCTCCTGGCGGAACGAGCCGCCGCCCGGCCGGTTGATGCGGGCGTCGGCCGGAATGCCGTCGAGGTATTTGTCGGTGAGCAGGCCCTGGGCCAGCGCGCTGAAGGCGATGCAGCCCATGCCGGTCTCGTCGAGCGCGTGCAACAGGTCTTCTTCGATCCAGCGGTTCATCAGGCTGTAGGAGGGCTGGTGGATCAAGGGCGCGACGCCCATGGCGCGCAGGATCGCGGCGGCCTCGCGGGTCTTTTTGGCGGAGTAGCTGCTGATGCCCACGTACAAGGCCTTGCCCTGCTGCACGGCGGTGGCCAGCGCGCCCATCGTCTCTTCCAGCGGCGTGTCGGGGTCGAAGCGGTGCGAATAGAAGATGTCCACGTAATCCAGACCCATGCGCCCGAGGCTCTGGTCCAGGCTGGCCAGCACGTATTTGCGCGAGCCGCCGCCCTTGCCGTACGGGCCGGGCCACATGTCCCAGCCGGCCTTGGTGGAGATGACCAGTTCATCGCGGTAGGGACGGAAGTCGCGCCGCATGTGGGTGCCGAAGTTGGTCTCGGCGCTGCCGTAGGGCGGGCCGTAGTTGTTGGCCAGGTCGAAATGCGTGATGCCCAGGTCGAACGCCGTGCGCAGCATGGCGCGCTGCGTCTCCAGCGCCGTGGCGTCGCCGAAGTTGTGCCACAGGCCGAGCGAGATGGCGGGCAGTTTCAGGCCGCTGCGTCCGCACACGCGGTAGGGCAGGCTGTCGTAGCGGGCGGGATGGGCTTGGTAGTTCATGGTGTGGGCAGTGCAGGGGTGCGTAGCGGGACGTGGTGGCCTGGTCGCGGGCGAACTGCGCCAGCTATTGATGTTTTCGATATTCAAGGCACCGTTCGCCCTGAGCCTGTCGAAGGGCTCGCGAGCCCTTCGACAGGCTCCCTTCGACAGGCTCCCTTCGACAGGCTCCCGTCGACAGGCTCACGTCGACCGGCAAACTACCACAGGGTCCCTGCGACAGAACCGGGACGAACGGGCAACGACAGGAACGGG
>JANMYG010000087.1:0-10367 GCA_031381865.1 Betaproteobacteria bacterium
GCATCAGATGTCCCCCTGTTGGGCGGTTTCTTCGTTGCGCGGATTGAGGAAGGAGTCGATCAGGATCGCGACCAGCAGGATCACGCCCTTGACCAGGTTCTGGGCCGAGTACGGCACGTCGAGAATCGTCATGCCGTTGAGCAGGGTGCCGATCAGCAGCGTGCCGATGACCACATTGAGCACCCCGCCACGCCCACCGGACAGGCCGATGCCCCCCAGCACGACGACCAGGATCACGTCGTAGATCAAGGTCGAGTTGTAGATGCGCGTAGGCATGCTGTTGATCGATGCGGCCATCACGATCCCGGCAAAGACGCCGATCAGCGCCGCCAGCACGAACTGCAGCACGATCACCGGGCGGGTCGGGATTCCGGTGGTGCGCGCACCGAATGGGTTGTCGCCAATTGCATAAACGTAGCTGCCCAACTGCGTTCGGCGCAGGAACAGTGACACACATGCCGCCACCGCGCCAAACATGACGATCGGCATCGGCACGCCCAGCAGCGTCCCACCGCCGATCCACGACAGCGCGTCGAGCTTCGGGGTCCAGAGCACGACGTCGATGGAGAAAAACGCGACCTGCCCGAGGCCGGCGAGAAACAGGCCCGACGCCAGCGTGGTGAACAGCGAAGGCACCTCGGCATAAGCAGTCAGCCAGCCGTTGAACAGCCCGAACGCGAGGGCCAGCGCGATCCCGGCGAGGAAAGCGACCGGCACCGAGTGCCCGTTCTGCACCATCTGCAGGATCAGGCCGACCGGCACCGCCAACACGGCGATCATCGATATGTCGATGCCGCGCCCGATCACCACGACCGCCATCGCCAGGCCGAGGATGCCCAGAATCGCCACGTTCTGCAACAAGCCGAGCAAATTGCCCTTGCTGAAGAAGCCCGGCAGGAAGAGCGCGAAGCCGATGAACATCAGCACGAACAGCGCAAAGACGATGTTCTGCTGGGAGGGGCGAAACTTCTTCAACGTGCGGCTCCTTCGCTCAACATGGCTGGCGTCGTGACACACAACTGGCGGGAGAATTCACCCACTGGCGTGACGTGGCGGTCGTTTTTGCTGAGCGATCGGGCTGGTGTGCCCGGCACGGCTTCCCGCCCGGCTTCGTGATCGTCACGGTGCTGCGTTGGCGACTGCCAGAGTGCAGGCAAATTTCTGGGAACGGCAAGCACATCGGAATATTTATCCACCACACAGTAACTGAAAGCACTTTTAGGTAAATATCTGCCCTGGTGCCTGGCCGCCGGACGATCGCGCGGCATCCTGGCTACGCTCCCAGCGGTGCTGCCGGTGTGCCTCGCGGCCCACCAGCGACCGCCGCGTCGTTCAGCCCGTACTTCGATCCCGTCATGCCAGGCATGTCGATGTCCGGGTAGAAGGTGTCGCCCCCGAGGTCGTCCATGGCCTTCCAGAAGCCTGGCGAGACGTTGAGCGCGCCGACGGAATCCGCGTCGAGCACCATCGCCTGGCGGCGGTAATTCCACTTCTCCGGGCAAAGTTCCGATGCTTTCTGCACGTGCGCCTTGGCTCCTTCGATGTCGCCTGACACGAACAGGTGGTGGCCGATGCGCACGTGCAGCGCGGCCTTCAGTTCCTCCGGTCGGCGCGGCTGCAAGCGGCGGGCGACCTCCTCCGGCGGCAGAGCATAGGCACTCTTGTCGCCGTTGGCGACCCAGTCCTTCAAAGCCTCAACGTAGCGCTCGCGGTTATCTACCAGCGCCCCAGCGTCGCTGTCGGGGATCTTGAAAGTCTCGGGGTCCATCGAGCGAAAGTGGTCGCTGACGCCGGCTGGCTCGGGCGGGCGGACCATGCGGCCCTGTTCGTCGATCCAGACCGCCATCGGCACATTGCTCATGCCGTAGGTGGACGACAGTTCGTGCTCCTCGTCGATAAGGCACGGGTGCGAAGGCGCCTGCTTGGCGCTCCAACGGTTGTCGCTCCAGCCCCGCAGACGTTGAATTTCCTGGGGCAGCTGATCCAGCGCCTGCGGGCGGATACGACTCTGTACGGCTGCGGAGCCCGCGGTATCCAGCGCGACGGAGATCATCTCGAAGTTCTTGTCCTTGAGTTCGCTGTAGATCGTCTCCCAGACTGGTGGGTCGAACGAGCAACCGCAGTACGAGCCCCAGGTGTACAGGAAGACCTTGCGCCCGCGGTAGTCCGAAAGCGAGTGCTTTTTCCCGTCGATGTCCGGGAAGGTGAAATCCGGCGCCAGGGCGCTTTGGGCCCCCATGCCGGGCGCAGCCCCGAAGGCCCAAATTCCGCGCTCGGCATCGCGCACCAGCGCGCGGCCCTCATACCTTGCAAACGACGCAAGATCGATGCGGCCCTGCGCGTCAGTCCACTCCCCACTCGCCGGCAGCGGGATGCAGGCCTCCGCCCGGCAAAGGCCCTCGGGCTTCAGGACCCAGCCGGTAGCGGCCTGCAAGTCGGACGGCGTAACCCACAAGCGCTCACCGTCCTCCCTGGTGTTGGAGTCGAGGTTGTAGGCGTCGCCCCGTTCGTAGATCAGCTTTGTCATATGTGCTCCTTCTAAAGTCAAGTCAAGTTCACCGAGCCCGATTGCCCGGCAGCTCTGTGTGGTTCCTGGTTATCCGTGTGTCATGCACATGGCATCGCCGCGAACCGCCGGTGGCTCCAGCAACTCCCCTGTCGTGCCAGTCGCTCCGCCATGGTCAGCCAAACATCCGCGGGATGAAAAGGATGATGTCCGGCACGGCGATGACCAGGGCCACGACGAACAGATCAGCGACAAAGAACCACAACACCCCGCGAAATATCGTATCGGTCGACGCCACCTTGCTGCCCACCGTGCTGCTGAGAACAAACACGTTCAACCCGACCGGTGGCGTGATCATGCCGATCTCCACCAGCTTGGCCACGAATGCGCCGAACCAGATGACGTTGATATGGGCCACACCGATCAGCGGCAGGAAGATCGGCAGCGTGATCAGCATGGCGCCAATCGGCTCGAGAAACATGCCGAGGAACAGGTAGACCAGGGTGATGGCCACCAGCAGCATGATCGGGCCGGTGTTGAGCGCCTTGGCCCCGGAGGAGATCGCCTCGGCAATTCCCGAGAGGGTCAGGAAACCGGTCAGCATGCTGGCGCCGATCACCACGATGAACACGCTGCCGCAGGTGACCAGGGTCTCCACGATGGAGCGTGACATGGCTTCGCGGGTCAAGGTCCTTTTGGCCGCGGCGATGACGACCGACAGGAGTGCGCCAACCGCGCCCGCTTCGGTCGACGTGAACAGGCCACCGAACAGGCCGCCCAGCACACCGATGATCAACAGGATGATCGGCCAGGTTTCCTTGATGACGACCAGTTGTTCGCGCCAGGTCGCATGCTCGTCGCTGCGCGGCGCCAGGCTCGGGTTCAGCGTGACGCGAATCAGGATCACGAGCACGTAACTCAATGCCGTGGCAATACCCACGCCGATGCCGGCAAGAAACAGCTGCGTGATGGAGACCTGCGCGATCACGCCGAAGATGATCAAGGGGATGCTGGGTGGAATCAGTGCGCCGATCGTCCCGGCCGCCGCCAAGGTCCCAGTCGCGAGCTTCACATCGTATTTGTGGCGCAGCATCTCCGGCACCGCGATCTTCCCCATGGCCGCAGCACACGCCACGCTTGACCCCGTGATGGCCGCGAAACCCGAGCAACCGAAGACCGAGGCGATCGCCAGCCCCCCGGGCAGACGCTGGAACCAGAGACGCGCAGCATCGAACAGGCCGTTGGTGAGCTTGCCGTGGTAACACACGAAGCCCATCAGCAGGAACATCGGCACCGCGCTCAAGGTCCAGCTTGCGATCAGGGTGTGGGGCATCACTGACAGCATGCCCCACGCCGCCGAGTGGCCACCGATGGCCCAGATACCGAGGTACGACACGGTTATCAGTACAAGGCCGATCGGCGTCCTGAGCGCGATCAGCAGGATGACGGCAATCAGGCCGGCCGTCCCAATCTGGATGTCAGACATCGCCGTGCCGCTCCAGCATCGCCTCTTCGGCGGTTTCCACCGGGGGTGCCGGCTCAGGCCGGCCGAGCATGCGGCACACCAGCCGCAGGCCGATCAGCAGGGCGATCAACCCAAAGCCCAGCGGCACCAGGAAATACGACGGCCAGGTACTCACACGTGTCGTCTGTTCCATCAGGTAGGCGTTGGCCGACAGTTTTTCCACTGCCAGCTGGGTCGACTGGATCGTGAGGCCCGAATAGACCGCCAGGCACAGTACCTGCACCACATGGTCGAGGTTGCGCCGTAGCACCGCCGGCAGGTGGTTCACGACCAGGTCGACCCCGATGTGTGCTCCCCGGTACTCGCCCGCCGCCAGCGGCAGGAAGGCGACGGCGATCATGTAGTACACGGTCACCGCCGCGTTGGTCAACGCAACGGGCGAGCCGAAGACGAGGTTGGAGACGACATCGATGCAGATGTGCAACATCATCAGCACCAGGCCAATGCCGGCCAGGCCGAGGATGTAGCGGTCTATCAGAGCGACCGCTCGATCCATCATGTGGGTATCGACCATGTTCGCTGCTTCACATGCCGTGTGTCTTGGGATCAATCTTCGAATAGATCTCGCGGTAATAGATTTCCGCGAGCTTGTTCGGCTCCCAGTTTCCTTCCGGAGTCAGCTTTTCCCACTTTTCAACCAGCTGGCGGAACCGGGCGATCTTCTGGGATGCGTTCTTGATGCCCGAGTTCTTCTCCGCGGCCTGGGCGATGGTGGCCAGATCCGCGTCGATGAATGCCTTCGAGCGGGCAACCACGTCCGCCGGCGCCTGGTTGATCTGGATTCCCTTGGCCTGGGCATCCTTCATGTTCTGGGCGCCGTCGACGACGTATTTCCAGGACACTGCCGCGGTGCTCATCGCGGCCGCCTCCAGTACCGCCTTGCGCTGGCTCTCGGTCAGGGAGCGCCAGGTGTTCCGGTTGAAGTTGTTGTTGTCGATGCCGTGGTAGGTACCGGTGGGAACCCCGACCGTGATGAACTTGACGACGTCGATCAAGCGCAGGTTGCTGAGTTCCGCCGCCGACACCATGGCGCCGTCCACGGTTCCGCCCGACACGGACTCGAATACCTGGTTGCCCGGAATCGTCAGCGCGACGGCGCCAAAATGCTGCGCCCATCGGGCCCACGGAGCCGCGCCGGAGCGCAGCTTCTTGCCCTTGATTTCGTCCAGCGTGACCGCCTTCTTGGTCGACACGATCATGTAGGGCGCTGTCGACGAGGATCCAAGGTAGACCTGGTTGTTCTTGAGGTGCTCGGCGAGGCACTCCTGGCAGGTGAATACATACTCGGTCATCGCACCGGCCATGGCCCAGGGATTGCTCCCCAGCATCGCGAGATCCACCGCCAGGTGCGTCTCGGGCACCTCGGAGGGGAACAGCGGTGGCAACACGAACCCGATGTCGACCACGCCGTCACGCAAGCCATTCATCATCTGCGGCAGGTTCAGCAACGACAGCGGGAACATCTTGACTTCGAGCTCCCCGCCCGATTTTTCCTTGAGCGTCTTGGCAAACGCTTCAAGTCCGTGGTACGCGGCCGTCCCCTGCGGGAACCCGACCGCAAGCTTGAGTTCGCGGGCGTTTGCCGACGAGCCCGCCATCAGGAGCGCTGACGCCCCGATGCACAAGGACGCAAGCAGTTTGGTGATCTTCATACGATTTCCTTTTTGAAATGATTGCTGTCAATACCGACGGTCGAAAATGGCTCGGGTGCTGCAGGTGTCGTCACCACATTGCCCCTTGGCTTCAGCGCCCACCCCGGCCCAGCCACCGGATGGCAAGGTCCGAGCACGGCCGGGCGCGGCAGGCCAATGTCTTGCCCGAAGCCGCCTGTTCCGGGCTCAGTGTGGAGTCGGCCCGCGGCAACATCGCCACCTGGCCGGAATCGAGTTGCGAAATACACATGCCGCAGTTGCCGCTGGCGCAGGCAAAGGGATAGTCGAGGCCGGCCAGCACCGCGGCCTGCAGGACGGTCTGGTCGGCGCGGCACACAAGCGTCGCGCCGGTGTTGGTGACGGTCACCTGGTACATCGGTGTGCTCATGCTGCGGCCTGTCCGCGCCGCGAAGGCAGCTTGCGTACCGATGAAAACTCGGTGTTGTACCAGACCACCGACGGAAACTTCTCGAAGGCATGGCCGTACAGCGCCAGGATGACCGAGGGCTCGTCGCCAACCACCTCCTGGCTGTGGATGTCGTGGTCCGCCATCGCAAAACCGTGACCACGTTCCATGACGACCTCGCCGATGCGGGCGAGCGTCGCGTAGCCGGGCGTGGCGCCGTCGTCGGTGCGGCGCCAGTAGGTGTGCCGCTCGCGCCCGTGCACCGAGGCATTGACGCACCAGATGCTGTGGGAATGCGGGTTGGAGATCTTGCCGGGCTTGCCGATCAGCAGGTGCAGCGCCAGGCCATCGTCCGGTTCCACGATCAGCGAGTGCAGACGGCCCTCGGCCAAAGGCATGGGAAAGTCGCTCATCGGGAACAGCTCGGTGCGGGCTGCGAGCGCCGCCAGCTTGAGCTTGAGCGCATGCAGCGCGGACGGCGTGCTGCCTTCCTTGTCGAGGACGGTGTGGGCCTGGCGCAGGAGCGCCTGGCAGGCCCGCTTGCGCTTGGTCGCGATGTCGGAGTCGCTGGATGTCGATGCCATGACGGACTTCCTTTCCTTGTGAACAGTGGATGATGAAACGGTGTCAGCGCGGTTGTTCCGCAAATGAAAAACCCATGCTGCGCAGGTGGTAGAACAGTCCGCCGTCCTGCACCACCAGGAACATGGCCTGGCGGTCCCCGTCGTTGTAATGGGAGTGAACACTTTGCGGCGGCGTCACCGTGGTGGCCCACTTGACCCAGTCCTTGCGTTTGCCGTCCATCAGCGAATAACAGCCGTCGCCCTGCATCAGCAGCATGATGGCAGCGGCGTTGTGCCGGTGTGCCCGCTGCGAGGTGCCCGGCGGCAAGGCGTTCATGGCCAGCGTCAGAGTGGGCAGGATGTTGCGATTGGCTTCCTGCCGGTCGGACGAGAACAACACTGCAATTCCGGCCGTGGCCTCGTCGCGCCCGGTGTCCTGCAGCAGCTTGAGCTGGCGTGCGATTTCCGCGCTGGTGTAGTGCACCAGGTCGGTGGGCGCCTGGCCGTCCGGGGGTGGGCGCAGCGCCTCGAAAGCCAGTTGCGGCTCGTTGGTGACGATCCACAACACCGCATCGGACCGCGCGTGATGGCTGAATGTTTCGCCGCCCGGAAGAATGAAGACGTCGCCCGCGCCCCAGTCGATGTTGCCGGACCCGCCGGCGGTCGACCCCTGGCCCTGGATGACATAACAGATCACGCCGCTGGCGACAAAAGACGTCGACAGGCTTTCTGCCGTGCGGATCTTCGCATAGCGGGCAAGCATCAGTGGCGCCGTGGCGGGAAAGGGGCATGCCAGTTGCGTCGACAGGTCGCAGTTGATCAGGCCGGTCGGGGTCTCGGCGTGCAACGCCAGTTCCGGCTCGGCCGTAAAGATGTGGTCCGGCACATCGGGAAGGCGGATGTCGAACGCATTGCCAGGGTTGAAAAAGCGCGCCCGCGCCTGGGCCGGGCTGGCCGGATCGCGTGCGTACTGGACCGGCAGGTCGGCGATGGTTGTCATGCGATTCCCAGAATCTGGCGCGCTTCCGCCATGGTGGCGCGGCGCTCGCCGACGGCCTCGATGATCTGCACCGCGCGCTCGACAAGTGGTGCATTGCCCGGCGACAACTGGCCCTGCGCGATGTACAGGTTGTCTTCCAGCCCGACACGCACATGGCCGCCCAGGATCACCGCCTGCGCGGCCATCGGGAATTCGAGGCGTGAAATGCCGAAGGCCGCCCACACCGCCCCGGGCGGCAACTGGTTGCGCATGAGCAGCATGGTTTCGGTGTCCGCGGGTGCGCCCCAGTCGATGCCCAGGCACAGCTGGAACAGCGGCGGCGACTTGACCAGCCCACGCTTGAACATGTCGGCGGCCAGGCGCAGATGCCCGTGGTCGAACACCTCCAGCTCGGCCTTGACGCCCGCGCCGGTGATCATGGCGGCCATCCGGTCGAGGTGCTGCGGCACGTTGATGAACGCCGCCGTCGACAGGTTCATGCTGACCACGTCCAGGCTGCACAGGTCCGGCTTGAGTTCGAGCACGTGCGCCACGCGTTCTTCCGGCGTGGTGATATTGCTCTCCGGCGAGGCGTGGCGCGGATTGTCCCTGGACGGCGAGAAGATGCCGCCGAAACCGGTGCTCAGGTTGATCAACACATCCACGCCGCTGGAACGAATGCGGTCCACCACCTCGCGAAAATACCGCAACTCCAGCGTGGCATTGCCGGTATCGGGATCACGCACATGGATGTGGGTGATATGGGCCCCCGCCTTGGCTGCCGCGATGCATTCGTCGGCGATCTGCACCGGCGTGATCGGCACATGCGGGTTCCTTCGGGCCGCTTCGGTGGAGCCGCCGGTGACTGCGCAACTGATGATGACTGGCCTTGCCATGTGGTGGTCCTTGTTCTCCGGCGCCTTCAACCGGCGCCGGCCTTTGTTCCTGCATCCCGGCTACACGCCGATCTGCTCCATGTGGTGGCAACGCCCGAAATGGCCGGGGTCGATCTCGCGCAACAGCGGCGCCTGTTCGGAGCAGATGGAGGTCGCGAACGGGCAGCGGGTGTGAAAGCGGCAACCCGACGGGGGATTGATCGGGCTGGGCAGGTCGCCGCCCGGAACCAGCGCGCCGATGCGCGTTTCGTCCGACGACGCCGCCACCAGCTGGCGTGTGTACGGGTGCCTCGAGCGGCTGAACACCTGCAGCGCCGAGCCGATCTCCACCAGCTGCCCCAGGTACATGACACCGACATCGGTCGACATGTAACGCACCACCGCCAGGTCATGGCCGATGAACAGGTAGGTGACGCCGAGCTTGCGCTGCACCTCCTCGAGCAGCTTCAGGATCTGGGCCCGCACCGAAACGTCCAGCGCCGACACCGATTCGTCCAGCACGATGATGCTGGGGTCGACCGACAGCGCCCGCGCGATCGCAATGCGCTGGCGCTGGCCGCCGCTGAATTCGTGCGGAAACTTGCGCAGGTCGCTGCGGCGCAGGCCCACCAGCTCCATCAGGTCGCCGGCATGGGACTCGCCGTCCGCCCAGCCTTTGCCGGTCTTGGTGACCCAGGGCTCGGCAATGATGCGCCCGACGCGCAACCGCGGGCTCAGTGCGCCGTACGGGTCCTGCAGCACGGTCTGCACCGTGCTGCGGTATTGGCGCTCGCCCGCGGCGTCCTGCTCGAATATGTCCTTGCCATCCACCAGCAGGTTTCCGGCGGTGGGTCGCTCCAGCTTCAGCAGCATCTTGGCCACCGTGGTCTTGCCACTGCCCGACTCTCCGACCAGGCCGAAGGTGGTGGCGCGTGTGACCTTGAAGGACACGTCGTCGACCGCCTGAACCGTCGGCGCCGGCTCGAACAGCCGCTGGCGGTTCAGGCGATAACGCTTTCGCAGGCCCTTAGCCTCGATCAGCGGCGCTTCGCGCTGCGGCGTGCTGGATGGATGGGATGGATCCGGCATGGAGGGCCTACAGGACAGAGTTCGCGCGTGCCCGCACCGCCGCGCTGGCATTTGCGGGTTGGCCGGCAGTTGCGTCGATGTGCCAACACGCCGCCTCGTGGTTTTCGCCCACCGGACGCGACACGGGTTGCTGCTTGCATTGCTCGGTCGCGTGCTGGCAGCGCTCGGCAAACGCACAACCGCTGCCCAGCTGGTCCAGCCGCGGCACCTGCCCGGGAATCGAGTTGAGCTCCACGCGGCCCTCCACCACGCGCGGCATGGAACCAATCAGGCCGCGCGTGTACGGATGCCGTGGTGCGGCAAAGACCTCGTGCGTCGGCCCGGACTCGACGATGCCCCCGGCGTACATGACCAGCGTGCGGTCGCTGATGCGGTGCACCACGCTGAGGTCGTGCGTCACGATGATGATGGCCACCTTCGAGGTGTTGCGGATCTCCCAGAACAGCGACAGGATTTCTTCCTGGACCGTGGCGTCCAGCGCCGTCGTCGGTTCGTCGGCGATCAGCAATTTGGGCGAGGACGCGGTGGCGAACGCCGTGAGGATGCGCTGCTTCATGCCGCCGCTCATCTGGTGCGGGTATTGCCGCACGCGCATTTCGGGCGCGGTGATGCGCACCTTGCGCAGCAGGTCCACCGCGTCGCCCTCGGTCGCTCGGCGCACCGCGCCGTGCAGCTGCAGCACCTCGCGCGCCTGGCTGCCAATCGAGAACATCGGGTCGAGCGAGGTCATCGGGTTCTGCAGGATCATCGACAGATCGCGTCCACGGATTTC
>JANMYG010000119.1:0-2848 GCA_031381865.1 Betaproteobacteria bacterium
GGTACAGATAACGCGCGGATTCTGGATGGTGAACTGGTTCAAGGAGCAGTTCGGCCTGCACGAACAGCAGATCGCGCGCGAGCGCGGCGTGACGCCCGAGAGCCTGTTCGACGCGCTGGTCGACGACGTGCCACCGGGCGCGCAGGGTCTGATGCTGCAGCCCTTCTGGAGCCCGGGCATCAAGGTGCCGGGGCCGGAGGCCAGGGGCGCGGTGATCGGTTTTGGCGAGGTGCACACGCGCGCCCACCTGTACCGCGCGATCCTCGAAGGTCTGGCCTACGGATTGCGCGAGGGCAAGGAGCGGATCGAGCGCCGCAGCGGCACGCCGATCACGCGGGTGCGCGTGTCGGGCGGCGGCTCGCAGAGCGACGCGGCGATGCAGATCACGTCCAACGTGTTCAACCTGCCGACCGAGCGGCCCCACCTGTACGAAACCAGCGGCCTGGGTGCCGCGATCCTGGGGGCGGTGGGCCTGGGGCTGCACCCGGACATCGGCAGCGCGGTGGCGGCGATGACGCGCACCGGCACGCAGTTCACGCCGCAGCCCATGCACGCGCGCACCTACGAGCAGTTGTACCGCCGTGTCTACCGCCGCATGTACCGCCGGCTGCAGCCGCTGTACCAGGACATCCGCGACATCACCGGTTACCCCGGGCCCACAGCCTGACGGCTCGGGCCGTCCCGGCCCGCGTTCAGACGGCCTGCAGTCCCTGCTTTGCCACCAGCGCCGGTTTGGCCGACGGCACCGCGCCGAACTGGATCTCGCCCGACAACTGGCCGCCCTCTTCCACCACCAGCTTGCCGTAACGGATCTTGCCGGTGACCTTGCCGGTGGCGTAGACCACCAGCTTGTTGCGCACCGTCAGCGTGCCGTCGAAGGCGCCGCGGATCTCGGCGATGTCGATCTCGGCCGAGCCCTTGAAGGCGCCGCATTCGGCGATCTGCATCACACGCGAGTCCATCGTGGCTTCCACCATGCCCTCGACCACCAGCGTGTCGCAGTCGGTGATCTCGACGCCCTTGAGCTTGATGTTCGGCCCGACCGTGAGTTTGCTGCCACCTGCGGTTTCGGTGCCCGCAGATGCCGTCGGCACGGGCGTATCCGCAGCTGCCACTGGTGGCGCCGGCACCGGGGCGGCGCTGTACAAAGGGTGTACCGCCGCCGCACCCGTGCCCGGGGTGCGCGTCGCGGTGTTGCTGTTGCCCGAGCGCAGGCCGGTGGGTTCGATCTCGCGTTTGCCGAAGAAAGGTGATTGCAATGCCATGGGGACTCCCTTGTAAAGAAGCCGATGGTAGGCATGGGGCCAGGCCGTGTCTGCACCGGGGATGCAAGAGGAGTAACCAAATGGAAATGCAATGCTTGGCTGGCCGGCGCGCACGAGGGGCAGGTCTACTGCCGACGCTACGAATGAATGTTTTCGACAATAAAGACACCGTTCGCCCTGAGCCTGTCGAAGGGCTCTGGACAGGCAAGGCTCAGGGCGAACGGTTGACGCGCTTGCGCACTTCTGCGCACCATTGCCCGGCGCACCACACCAACGCTTCAGCCGCCCCCGCGCTGCATGTACAGGTCGAAGCGCTTCATGAACAGGTAACGTTGCCCGTCGTCGAGCCCGCTGAAGCGGAAGCTCACCAGCAGGCGCGGAATGCGGGCCAGGCCAATGGCGCGCGCTTCGGCCGCCCGCCACGACAGCGTGAGTTGCCCGATACCGATGCGCGCCGTCAGAGCCTGTGCGACCTGCTGGTAGGGGTGGTTGCCGATGGCGTTGGGCAGCCAGCCGAGCCACTCTCGCTCGGTGCATCCCATCTCGCGGTCGAAACTCTCGGCGTAGAAGGCCTGCATGGTCCCTAACTGCACATGGCCGTGCCGTGGCGCAGCAGCGACCCAGTCATTGGAAAAGCTCCGACCCAGCCTGCGCGTCGGCCCAGGCAAGCAAGGAAGCCACCAGATCGATGGCACGTGCGCCCGTGATGGTGTGCACGGCCGTTTCGTCGTATCGAAACTTGACAGCATAAGGCGACAGGCAGCGCAATTCGACAAAGTCGATTGCAGGCACCAGCTGAGCATCCACCAACTGGGCGGCCTGTTCTTCAAGGTCATGCGTGCGGCGAAACTCGAGGCCGCGCAAACACATCACCGATTTGAGCGCCCTTTCTGCTGCTTGCTGCGCATGAAACAAGGCCACAGACAGCGCCACCGCCGGGACGCCGAGCAACGCCACAAAGGCGGCCTCGTGCATTTGGGCCAACCGCAACATCCGGGCGGACTCCTCACGCTGTGGCGTCATGCAGCACTTTGCCTTCCTTCGCAGCCCAGTACGGCAGCGTACCCGGCACCTGGCTGCGGCGATCGAACTCGCGCCGAGAAAAGAGCAACAGATCGACCCCGACCCCCATACGGCCTACCGCAGCTTTCAGGCGAAGGTATTCGGCAGCTTCGTCCACCAGCGCGGGCTCGATCACGATCAGATCCAGGTCCGACGCTTCGTCGGCATCGCCGCGCGCGTACGAACCAAAGACGATGACGGTAGCCGGGCTGGTTGCGGCAGCAGCTACCCGCTGGGCGGCGCGCTGGATTTGATCGGGTCTTAACATGATGGTCAGCTACCGGACACTTTACCCGATCACTCCGATTTCCCGACACGGCGGGAACATTCCGGCCCAGCGCGGCGCGCCCTTTCAGGCGGGCGCGCGCACCTCACCCCCCCGCGATCGGCGGCCAGATCGCCAGCACGTCACCTTCGACGAGGGTCTGGGTCAGGCGCTGTTCCGGCTCCACATATTTTCCGTTGACCAGCACCAGATGCACCATCTTGGCGGGCAGCGCCAGCGGCGTGATGATCTGCAT
>JANMYG010000126.1:0-4430 GCA_031381865.1 Betaproteobacteria bacterium
CCCGTCGGGTGTCGTGAGCCGCCCCATGACCGTGTTCGCGGAGATCACCACATGGGCGATGCGGCCGTCGGCGAGCGCCTGCTCGAAGGCGCGGTACGGAACCGACTGCACCTGGCTCGCGCCTTGCCAGAGGTCCTGCAACAGCAGCAACAGCGCCGCAACGGCCCAGCAAGCTACGCTCCACTATGCTTGCGGTCCACCTGCGTCTTCGCGGCCACCCGACCGATGCGTTATGCGCATCACTGCAGGTGCATGCCATGCAGAAAATCGCTCATGCCCTCGATGTGGGCCGCCGGCGGCAGGTGTTTCCGGTCGACGGTGAAGGTGGCGATCGGCCGCTTGCCGCAGGCTCGGCCCAGCGCCGTGAACACGCGTTCATCGCTGGAGCCGCCCTCGGCGCAAAAGAACGCGACCTGCTTGAATTGCGCGCCAAACTGCTGCACGTACGACCGCACCGGCGGCGCCAGGCCCAGCTTCCAGACCGGCGCCCCGATGATGACGAGGTCGTAACGCGCCGGGTTGCGCGTCGGGTGGCGGATCGGCGGCGCGGCGCGCACCAGCGCATGCCAGCCCGAACGCCATCTGGCGCGCCAGCCATCGTGCTCATGCAACTCCCGGATCACGTCCAGGTCGGCATGACAGCGTTTGGCGATTTCCCTGGCCAGGCGGCTGGACTGCCCGTTGCGGGAGAAATAGACCACCAGCGCTTTCATGGATTCTTGTGCGTACCGTGGCAAGTTGCTCCGTCCCTGCACCGCCGCGCGGCGGCGCCACCCCAACTTGGAAGTCTATCGACGGCAAGGCCGCGTCGGCTTGCGTTTACGCAACGCGGCGCGCCAGCCCCGGTGCGCGCGACGGCGACCCGCAGAGCGCCCACTGCCCTAACGGCGCGGTGCCGCGTGGCGCGCCGGGTCGACATCCTGCGCCAGGCTTATCACCGACGTCACCTGTTGCCGGAACAGGTGCAGGCGACGATCGATCTCGCCCAGGAACGAGACCGACTCGGCCGCGAGCGCGCCGGCACGGTCCAGCATTTCGGCAACCGATCGAAGCATCGCCTCATAGGACCGCTGCGACCCGAGGTCGGAACGAACGGCCGCAGGCGACATGTCCATGTGGTCGAGCGACTTGATCGCCCGGCGCAACAACCATCCAATGAGCAGGGTCATGTCGGCCGTCAGCCAGTCCTTGGCGATGACGCGGTGGCCTTCGTCGAGTATCGAAGCGCAACGCGGTGCCGGCCGCATGCCCTTGACGCTGCTCCAGCCCAGAGCCACGGCATCGGCGAGCCAGGCGCTGGCGGTTTCGTACTCATGGGCCAGGTCACGCACTGCGCGGCGGAGTTCGTCGATCCGCGCCGGTGCGGTGTCGGTGAATTCGAACAGCGCGTCGACCTCCTCGGTATTGGCGACCAGTTCCAGGTCCAGGCCGCGCGAGGCGGTGTCGGCCAGGGTGGCGGACGGCACCCGGGCCCATGCGAGCAGGTCGGCCAGCAGCACGAATGCGTTCGCGGTGGCGTGGATCCGCGGTTCGCCGTCGAGCGGCCAGTGGTTGCAGGAACGCTCGGGCGGCGCGCCTTGCGCAGGCGGATTGCGCCGCGCCTGGAACAGGCTGCTGCTGCCCGCCAGTTGTCCCAGGTCACTCGCGTTCGGGCCCGAAAGCAGGCCAGGCTCCAGCAGATCAACCGTGTTTTGCATTTGCCCCATCCTTGGAAGACACACAACACAACCTGTCGCGCCAACCAATAGCCGCGGCAGCTTCGAGCATAGGAAGCACATCCGGGAGCAGGTTGAGCACACTCAATGCGGCCCGCCACTGCATTTGCCGTGGGTCCTCGCGCGGGCGCGGCCGCACCGCCACGGACGGTGCACTTGTCTTCCGTCGATTGGCGCATACATGGTCGGCAGCACAATGGCGATTCCACCGCGATTCACGCGGCCCGGCGCGCACTGCGCGAAATGCGGGCCGCCTTGGGCCCATCCTATGGACTTGAAATCAGCATCACCGACCGCCTGGCTGCAGGCCACGCGACCGACCGAATCGGCGACGCAGCGCCTCGACCGCATGCTGCATGCCAGCGTCGCCCCTGTTACCCACGGCCTTTCCCCGGTGTCGCTGGCGTTGGCTTATGCCGATTGGGCCTGGCACCTGGGCGTGTCGCCGGGGCGCCAACTGGAGTTGCTCACGCTGGCAACCGAACTGGGTACCAACGTCCTGCAGGGGCAGGACACGCCGGGCGCTGCAACCGGGGCCGCCGACGAGGATCCGCGTTACCGCCATGCAGCGTGGGACACCTGGCCGTTCAACGTGATGCGCAACGGCTTTCACAACGCCGAAGCGTTTTGGCGCGAAGCGGCGCGCGTACCAGGCATGACGGCCCTGGCGACCGGAGCGGACGACCCGACGCAACAGCGCGTCGTGGTCGGGCGCAACCTGGCTGTGACGCCGGGCAAGGTGGTGTTCCAGAATCGGCTGATAGAACTGATCCGCTAAGACGCCCAGACCACGACCGTGTTTCCCGAACCGGTACTGATCGTTCCGTCGTGGATCATGAAGTACTACATCCTGGACCTGTCGCCGCACGACTCGATGGTGCGTTACCTGGTCGGGCGCGGACACACGGTCTACATGCTGTCGGCGCCTGCGTGAATACCTGATGGGCGAACGCGAGAAACCCACCGACCTGATGGCCTGGAACGCGGACACCACCCGCATGCCGGCGCGCATGCACCATGAATACCTGACGTCGCTCTACCTGCGCAACGCGCTGGCCACCAATTCCTACCCGGTGCAGGGCCGCGCGGTAGCGCTGGACGACATTGCCATGCCGGTGTTCCTGGTGGGCACCCAGCGCGACCACATCTCGCCCTGGCGCTCGGTCGAGGGCTCATGGTGGCCGGCGTGGCACCGCTGGTTGTCCAGGCATTCCTCGCGCCGACGGCCCGCACAAGCCACGCCACCGACAGCGGTGCTGCGCGACGCACCGGGCGACTACGTGCGACGCCGCTTCAAGGATTGACAGCGGGCGCCGGCGCCATGTATTTCCTCCACAATGGCGTCCATGGAAAAAACCCACCACTTGACCGAACGCCGCCTGGCCGATGCCTGGGCCGAACTGCAAAACTACGCCGACCAGGGCAACCCGCTGCAGGCCGACGCCTACCGGCTGGCGTTCGCCGACCCGGAGTTCCTGCTGCGCCGCGAGACCCGCGGCATCCGGTTTCAGCTGGAGTTGCTCAAGCCCGATCTGGAGCAGAGCGACCAGGGCATTGAAAACACCGTGGTGGTTTTTGGCAGCGCGCGATTCCCGGCCCCGGAACATGCGAAACAGGAACTCGAGAACGCCCAGGCCAGCGGCGATCCCCTGGCGCTGAAGGTGGCGCAGCGGCGCGTGCGCAACGGACGGTATTACGACCAGGCGCGCCTGTTCGCCCAGCTGGTGGCCACCTACAGCGCCGACAAACCGACCGCCGAACGGCTGTTCATCGCCACCGGCGGTGGCCCCGGCATCATGGAGGCCGCCAACCGGGGAGCCCACGAGATGGGCGCGCCCAATGTGGGCCTGAACATCGCGCTGCCGCATGAACAACAGGCCAACCGGTACGTCACGCCCTCGCTGAGCTTCAAGTTCCACTACTTCGCGCTGCGCAAGATGCACTTCATGATGCGGGCCAAGGCGCTGGTGGCGTTCCCGGGCGGTTTTGGAACCCTCGACGAACTGTTCGAGGTGATCACGCTGGTGCAGACCGGCAAGGCCAAGCCGGTGCCGATCGTGCTGTTTGGTTCCGACTACTGGAAACGCCTGTGCAACATGGAGGTGCTGGTCGAGGAAGGCGCCATCTCGCCCGAAGACCTGAAACTGTTCACTTATGTGGACGACCCGCAGGCGGCGTGGGAGGCTATCCGCTCCTTCTATCGGCTTTGACCGCCCCGGCGGCAGCATGGCCCGCCGGTTGCAGCGGCCGCAGCAGCCAGGCCGGGCGCGCCCCCAGCCCGACCGCTGCGCCGACGAACCAGAACACCACCGACACGCCCACGATCGTGCCCACGGTGCCGAACAGCATCGGCATCACCACGCTGGAGGCGTTGATGGCCATCAGCCGCAGGCCCAGCGCCTCGCCATGGCGCGACTCCGGCGTGATCTGGTGCAGCGTACTCATGATCATCGGCTGGACCGACCCCAGCGCCAGGCCCAGCAGCACCGCGCAGGCGCCCATGGCCAGCGGCGTGCGCATGAATGGATAGACGGCGAAAACGACCGCGGTCATCAGCATCGCCGCACTCACGACCACATGCTCGCGCAGGCGCGCGGCAAATGCCGGAATGGCGACCCGCACCAGTGCCGCGGCGACGGCAAAGTAACCGAGGATCGAGCCGATCACCGACGCGCTGAAACCACGCTCGTGCCCGATCACGGGCACCAAGAACAT
>JANMYG010000142.1:0-10833 GCA_031381865.1 Betaproteobacteria bacterium
CATTGCCAGTTTTTAAGATCTGGACCGATCCCAGCCAGCCATCGCGGCGGCTTGGCCGTCAACCTCCACAGTCCCCGGCCCTGACTCAGACGGTAACGACCGGTGTCTTAAGGGAGCGATGCCGAAAGCCCAGGATGCCCAATGCGAGCAATGCCAAGGATGCGGTGCCGGGAGTCGGAGTCTGATTGCAGTTGGTCGTGCAACCGCCGCCGCCCGAGCCGGTCTTGGAACTGTAGGACCATTCTTCGAAGCCTGCCTCCGAGCATGTGTCCGTGCAAGAGTCCGATTTTGCGTCCGTCTGACTCATGCCAAACCGAGACCAAAGGATCAAGTGGGTGGCAGCGCCCGTCCCGGCAAAGACCTTCTTCTCAACCAGCATCACCATGTCTGCAATCCCGCTTCCAGGCCCCCCGCCAAGCTTCGCATCAAGCAGGACTGATCTGTCACTTGAATCAATATTGTTGGTCTTTCCTTCATCCATATCCCAAAGCACGGTTCCAACAATACCGCCAGTAGGAGGAGCCGTGACGATGTCCCCGTTGGTGTCCAACTTTACTCCGCTTTGACCTGGCGTCGACGTTGAGTAGAGTCTCAAACCGTCCAGCGTCAGCAACGAGTTGTTGTTACCAGGCTCATTAATGTCCAGTTTGAACTGGTAATAGTCTATGCCACCAACCGTGATTGACAGCAGATCTGAGAGCAGCACATCATGCGTCCAATTCACGGGTGACATGTTGTCGAGGATCTTGCGGGTCGTCGTGTTGCCATTAATATCCGTCGTCTTGACGGCGCTGGTGTTGTAGCCCTGTTCATCAAGTCCGTTGCCCTTGGCGTCCAATCTCAGGAATGGGTTGAAAACACCCGTACCTGCGGGTTGGGTTGTATCGCGCTGAAATATCACGGATCCTTTGCTGTTGGTGATCGTGCGATCCGCCTGCGACGTGTCCGGCGCCACGGTGCCGTATGTTGAATTGGTCAGATTAATCGACGGTAGCGCCCACGCCTCAGGCAATGCAAGCGCCGACACCACCAAAAAAGCAGTCAACCATGCTGAGCGGGACTTGGAACTAGTGATGAACATGGTCAAGATTCCTGAAATGGCATTCCGAATGTTTTCGATCGGGTCTTTGATCAGCGGCGGCAGCATGGGCCAAACCAATTTACTGACTTAACCGCTGGGGCCTGTCCAAAAGAAGCAAGCACGAATCATGCCCAGTGCCGTAAGTATCTGTTTTGACAATGTCTTCTGGGAGCTATTCACATGCCAGCCGACTGGGCTGTAAACATTTTCGACACAACTTTGATGGCACCAAGAGTACCCGCAGTGTAATTCGCCGGAGTTGTGCGCATTCCGGTGATCGTGACCGGTGGTTCCGGCATCGTGACCGGGGCCGATGTTGCGCGCATTACTCACAAGGAACAAAATTAACGAATTACGAATTCATAGCCATGAGTCATGCTTCTTCGGGAACGCCTGGCCCGCGCGCGGGATTGGGATGCTCAGTAGTCAGAAATATAGAGAACAATTTTGAAACTTTCGCTTTCCGTCTGAGCCAATGAAAGCATGAAGCGAGATGGGCGCACCCTGGCCCACAATATTCTGGAAGAAATGCGCGTGATGGCCGTACAGCGCATGCGTGAAGGTGAGCGCCCTGCAGACGTGGCAGCTGCCTTCGGGATAAATCGAACCTGGGCCCAAAAATGTCAGGCGACTGCGCGCGGACGCGGCAAGGGAATTCGTGCACTGCGTTCGACAAAGGGCACGGGCCGTCCCCGTAGCCTCACGCCTGCGCAGGAACGCCAAGTCTTTGGCTGGGTCAACGGCAAGAACCCGCGCCAGCACGGATGCGACTTCGGTTTGTGGACACGGCAGATCGTCCGTGAACTGGTGGCCAAACGCTTCGAAGTGAAGTTGTCATTGGCAAGCATCGGGGCGCTGCTCGCGCGGCTCAATCTCACCCCGCAAAAGCCGTTGCAACGGGCCTACCAAAGAGACCCCGGGGCCATAGGGCGCTGGGTCAAGGAAACCTATCCGGCCATCGCGCGTCAGGCCAATCGGGAAAAGGCCGAGGTGTTCTTTTGGGATGAGTCGGGCTTTCGCGCAGATGCGGTGCATGGCAAGAGTTGAGGTGTCAACGACCACACGCCGGTGGTGGAGCTGGTCCGCGTCAACTATCCTGGCCGCCGCCGTCATCGTGGACGTCGCCATCGACCAGGGTGGTTGCTTTGAGACCTCCCGTGCCACGACCCACGCCGAGCCGACCTATGTGGTCGACGGTGTCGTGCACTACTGCGTGGCCAACATGCCGGGTGCCGTCGCCCGCACCTCGCCCTTCGCGCTCAACAACGCCACCATCGCACATGCCCTGTCGCTCGCCGGCAAGGGCTGGAAGCAGGCGCTCATGGACGACCCGCACTTGCAGAACGGCCGCAATGTGGCGCTTGGCCAGGTCACCTATGAAGCGGTCTCGCACGACCTCGGTTACGACTACGTGAACGCCGACAGGCTGCTCAACTTAGAACCTGATCGCCGCGGATAACCTGCGGTCCCCGAATCACTGGCGGACAAGCTTCAAGACTCAGACCGGAGCCGGTTTGCCGCGCGGCGCGCGCAGGTGCGCGATGCCGCGCTGCTCGGGGAACTTGGTGGTGGTCTCCCACAGGTGGTCGCCGAACAGGAACGGCTCGAACAGCTCCGCGCCGGGCAGCGGCAGCGCGGCGATCAGCGCGTCGACGCGCGCTTCGTAGAAGAACGGGATCGAGAAGCGCTCCCGGCCCGAACCCAGCACCCGGTGCACGGTGGCGCGGATGGCGCCGGCCGTCCAGCGTTCCAGCACCTTGCCGAAATTGACCGCCAGCGTGCCTTCTTCCGGAGGCACGTCGATCCAGGTGCCATCGAGATGCTGCGCCTGCAGGCCGCCGACGCCATCCTGCGCCAGCAGCGTCATGAAACCGGTGTCCACATGGCCGCGCCCGAGCATGTATCGCCGCTCGCCGTCTTGCGTCGTCCACACGTCGGCCGTGGCCGCGCCTTCGAAAGACGACGCTGGTCGCAGCGGGTAGTGCAGCAGGCGCAGCGTGGAGATGCCGCCGTCGAAGGCGGCATCGAAGGTGTGCTGTGGCAGGCCGAGGCCGCGCGCGATCGAATGCATCAGGGCGCCCGACAGGCGCGTCATCGCCAGGTAGTAATCGCGCGCAGCAGCGCGCCAACCGGGCAGGGCCTCCTCCGGCGGGAACGGTGTGGCTTCGCGCAGCGGGTCGCTGTTGTCGACCACCGATGCGCCGTAGGCCACGTCGGGACCCATGTCGATGCCTTCCTTGTAGGTGGCCAGCCCGTCCTGCAACGGGAACCAGCCACGGTACACGTTGGGCCGCGCCGGATCGAAATTCCAGCGCCACAACTTGCGGATCTCGTGCGCCGGCAGGTCGAACAGGCCCAGCAACCGACGCCGCTGCGACGGGTCCAGCGCGGCCCAGGCGGGCAGGCCGGTCACGACCAGCATGCCGGCCGTCTTCGCGGCCAGATGGACCGCCCGGTCCACCTGGGCACGCGCCGTTTCATCGCCGCCAAACAAGGCGCTCAGGTCGACCCGGGGAATGGTGTGGTCGCTCACCGGGGACCTCGCGCGTCGCGTGTCAGCGCATTAGGCCATGGCCGCGGTCCGACGGCGCTCATCAGGAATCCTCCATGCTGCGTTTAGCGAAATTCGCCCTTGGGACCGGTCCGGTGGAACTCATGCAGCCTCCAAACTGGCAACGACCACCGCGTCGAAGTGCGCGGCCCCAGGCCCCTGGTAACCGACGATCTTGCCCTCTTCGTCCCAGCGGCGCAGGCGCACGGCATCGGCGAAGAAGGGCTCGGCTTCGAACGCGCGCGCCTGCGTGCTGGTCATCGGGCCGCCCTGCAGCTTCAGCGACAGTCTGGACGCGTCGGAAAGCTGGTCGAAGTAACCCGGCTCGGTCGCGGCGAGGTAACGCTTGGCCGCCACATGCAGCCGGACCGGCTCGGTGACCTGGGGACTGAAATACTGCGACAGCCAGGCCGAGCCGACCGACTCGTGTTGCGTGTCGACGCCGCTGTCGGCCACGTCCTGGGGCAGGTCGTGCAGCAGGTGGCCGATGTCGTGCAGGAACGCCGCCGCCACGAGCGCCGCCGAAGCCCCGTCGCGCTCGGCAAAGGCACCGCACTGGATGGCGTGGTCGAGTTGGCTCACGCCTTCTCCGTAACCCTCATGGCCGCGTCGCGCGAAGGCCGCATGGATCTGGTCGAGTGCTGGCGCATGAATCTGGTCAAGTACTGGCATGTCATCCTTTCCATTTATGTCAGGGTCATCGACCACCCTTCTGTCCACTATTGAGATGCCGGAGAGGCTGCATGTGGCATCCCGATCTTGGCGCATTCGCCATCCCGACCTCCATCGACTCGCCACCCCGACCTCTATCGACTTGCCACCCCGGACTCTATCGACTCGCCATCCCGAACTCTATCGACTTGTCATCCCGGACTCGATCCGGGATCCATGGATCGCGGGTGTTGCAACCCCGAACTCGATCCGGCACCGCATTGACAGCCACGGAAGTCCCCTCCCGCCACGACAATGCCCGACGACGCAACGCAACAACAGCCCCACGTCACACGGCCGGTGGCAGTCCCGCCCGACGCAACACGCCCCGGCGGCTCTCGAGCGCGTCGCCGTCGATATAACAACCCTGCAAATGGCGCCGCCCCTGGTTGGGGTCGAAGGCGGTACGGCCGTGCAACGTGCGGTCGTTCTGCATCACCACGCAATCACCCGGATCGAGCCGGAAAACCAGTTCCAGATCTGGCTGCTTCAGAATCCGGCCGAAGGCCATGTAGGCGTCGTACCAGGGCGCCGCCAGCTCGGCCGGCGCATCCAGCCAGTCGGCCGACCGGTTGTTGAAATGCACCGCGCGCACCACGCCGTCCATGTCGGTCGCGATCAGGGTCTGGCGGGCGACCAGTTCGGTGCTGGAGTCCGTGTAACGAAACGTCATCGGCACGCGCGCCAGCAAGTCGAACGCCGCCGGGTCCTGCTGGCGCAGCAACTCGGCGGTTTGGAAACCATCCACCAGCACGGTGTCGCCGCCGGGCGCGTCGGACTCCAGGCAATGCAGCAACTGCACGCCTGGCGAGGGGTGACGATAAGGGTTGTCGGAGTGCACGCCCAGGCCAACCGCCGTGTAGGCCAGATTGGTCGGATTGGGCACCGACTTCACGTCGAACACGCGCCCGTAGTTGGTGACGCGCACGAAACCCAGCCGGTCGCCGACCTGCGCCACCATGCCCGGCTCGCGCGCCACGTTGCGCAGCAACCCGAAACCGAGCGCGGCATATCGCTCCAGCCAGGCCAGCTCGGTGGCAGGATCGTCGCGCAGCGTCGGCCAGTCCGCAACCGGCATGGCGCCAATGGTGTCGCTGCGCCACAACTCGACGATCGGTGCGCGACTGCGCCGCGCCTCGGGCGAAAGCGCGTGCGCGGCCAGCCACGCCAGCGCATAGTCGGAGCGGTGGCCATCGGACCAGACCACGGACAACGTCCGTTCGTCGGCAATCGCCGCTTCGCTGGCGCACAGGTCTTGCGGCAGATCGACGATTTCGTACAGCTTCTGGCCGTTGCCCGGATGGCGGCACGCAGCACAATGGCAGTTGTCGCGCAGCCAGTAGTTGGCCAGGGTCCATGGGCGGGCCGGCGCCCAGTGCAGGTCGATGCAACCGTGGGTCAGGTTCACGCTGGGCGTTCCGTACTCGGTGTTCATGGTGCAACTTTAGGCGATTCCGATAACGCTGTCATTCCCGGGAACGGCAAGATCCGGCACGCGCGCCCGGGGTGCGCACGCAAGCACTGGATTCCTGCGTGCGCCTGCGTCACCACCCTGGGCCGATGGCGATGCATTTCAGTGTTTGGCCACGCGCAAGGCAACCAGACCCGCGACCACGATCAGCGCCGCTCCCGCGATGGTGGTGGGCCGCGGGACTTCGGCAAAGAACAGGAAACCCCACAGCGGAGCCCACAGGATGCCGGTGTATTCGAACGACGTCACCAGGCTGGCCCGGGCAACCTGGTAGGCGCTGGTCAGCAACAACGTGCCGGCGGCCGCGATCACGCCGCAGGACGCGATCAGCAGGCCATCCCACAACGAAGGCCAGACCCAGGGGCGGACCAGGAACGACAGGCTCGGGTGGTCGGCGTGAACGATGCCCAAGCCGTCGAGGACCAGCGCGGTGGCCGCCGCGCCCGCAAAGAACACCCAGTTCTGGTAGAAGGCCATGACCGACGCCGTCTGTGCAACACCGAGCCGGCGCGCCATCAGCATCGACGTGGCGTACATGGCCGCCGCCACCAGCGACAGCAGCGCCGCAGGCTCGAACAGGCCGCTGCCCGGCTGCAACATCACCAGCACACCGACGAAGCCGACCGCGACGGCGGTCCACACGTGCCAGCCCGAGCGCTCGCCCAGAAACGGTCCGGCCAGCGCCGTCACGAACAACGGGACGGTGAAATACAGCGCCACCGCGTCGGCGAGCGGCAGCGCCGGAAACGCCATGTAGTACGCGGTGTAGGCCACGAACATGATCGCGGCACGCGCCGCCAGCAGCCAGAAGTCGGGTGAAAAAACAGCGCGCCAGCCGACCTCGAACTGCACCAGCAGCAGCAGGATCGGGATCGCGACCATGGAGCGGATAACCACCACCTCGGTCAGCGGATAAGCCCCGCTGACCTGCTTGATCACCGCGTCCTGCAGGGAAAATACAAAGACGCCCAGGCAAAGAAAAACGATTCCGCGGACCGGGCGGTTTTGCACCTGCCGATCTAGCGCGCCATCACCTGAACCATCTCGAGCACCTTGCAGGAGTAACCCCACTCGTTGTCGTACCAGGACACCACCTTGACGAAGGTGCCGTCGAGGGCCATGCCGGCGTCGGCATCGAAAACCGAGGTGCAGCTCTCGCCGCGGAAATCGGTCGACACGACCTTGTCTTCGGTGTATCCCATCACACCCTTCATGCTGCCCTCGGATGCGGCTTTCATGGCGGCGCAGATTTGCGCGTAGGTCGCCTCGCGGTTCAACTCGACTGTCAGGTCGACCACCGACACGTCCGACGTGGGAACGCGAAAGGCCATGCCGGTGAGCTTCTTGTTGAGCTCCGGGATCACGACGCCCACGGCCTTGGCGGCGCCGGTCGATGACGGGATGATGTTCTCCAGGATGCCGCGCCCGCCGCGCCAGTCCTTGTTGGAAGGGCTGTCCACGGTTTTCTGCGTGGCAGTGGCGGCATGCACGGTTGTCATCAGGCCGCGCTTGATGCCCCAGTTGTCGTTCAGCACCTTGGCGACGGGCGCCAGGCAATTGGTGGTGCACGATGCGTTCGAGACGATGGCCTGGCCGGCGTAGGTCGTGTCGTTGACGCCGTAGACGAACATCGGCGTGTCGTCCTTGGACGGCGCGGACATGATGACCTTGCGCGCGCCGGCCGTGATGTGTTTCTGCGCCGTTTCCTTGGTCAGGAACAGCCCGGTGGACTCGACCACGATGTCGGCGCCGACCTCGTTCCACTTCAGCTCGGCCGGGTCCTTGACAGCGGTCAGGCGGATCTTCCTGCCGTTGACCACCAGCATGTTGCCGTCCACGGCGATGTCGCCCTTGAAGCGGCCGTGCACCGAATCGAACTCCAGCATGTAGGCCAGGTAGTCCGGCTCGAGCAGGTCGTTGATGCCGACGATCTCGATGTCCTTGAAGTTTTGTACTGCGGCGCGAAACACCATGCGCCCGATGCGGCCAAAGCCGTTGATGCCGATCTTGATAGCCATTTGCTCGATCCTCCTGTAGTTGATGATTCAGACTGGGACACGCGCCGATCAGCGCTTGCCCAACACTTTCTGCACGGTATCGGCCACGTTCTCCGGCGTGAAGCCGAAGTAATTGAACAGCGCCGGGGCCGGGGCCGACTCGCCGAAGGTGTCGATGCCGACCACCGCCGCGCAACCGTATTTCCACCAGCCGTCGCTCACACCCATCTCGACCGCGATGCGTGGCAACCGGGCCGGCAGGACGGCGCCCTTGTAGGCCGCCGACTGCCGGTCGAAGGTGGTGTTGCTGGGCATCGACACCACCCGCACCGCGATCTTCCTGGCGGCCAGCAATTCCTGCGCCTTCAGGGCCAGTTGCACTTCGGACCCGGTGGCAATGATGACCGCCTGCGTCTTCTTGCGCAGCCCCACTTCGCCCGGTTCCGCCAGCACATAGGCCCCCTTGCTGATGGCATCCAGCCCGTAGGCCTGCGGCGCCAGGTCGGAGCTGCCCTTGGGCGCATAACTGATGTTCTGGCGGCTGAGCAGCAGCGCGGTCGGTTTGGTCTTGTTTTGCAGCGCCACCGCCCACGCCACGGCCGTCTCGGCCGTATCGGCCGGACGCCATACGTCCAGGTTGGGGATCAGGCGCAACGACGCGGCGTGTTCGATCGACTGGTGTGTCGGCCCGTCCTCACCCAGGCCGATGCTGTCGTGCGTGAACACATGGACCACACGCAACTTCATCAGCGCGGCCATGCGGATCGCATTGCGGCTGTAGTCGCTGAAGGTCAGGAAGGTGCCGCCATAAGGTATGAAGCCGCCGTGCAGCGCAACGCCGTTCATGATCGCGGCCATGCCGAACTCGCGCACGCCGTAGTTGATGTGGCGCCCACCGACGCTGGCGCCGGCGGCGTCGGTGCTCTGCACCACGTCGCCGGCCAGGTTGAAGCGCAGGCTCGGCGTGCTTTTGGTATTGGTCAGGTTCGACCCGGTCAGGTCGGCCGAGCCGCCCAGCAGCTCCGGCATCGCGGCGGTGAACGCCTCCAGAGCCAGTTGCGAGGCCTTGCGCGATGCCACGGTCTCTGCCTTGGCATCGGCCGCCAGCACCGTGTCCACGGCCACCTGCGAAAAGGCGCGCGGCAACTCGCCGCTCATGCGCCGTGCCAGCTCCTTGGCCAGCGCCGGATGCGCGGCCTGGTAGGCGGCAAACCGGCTCTTCCACGAAGCTTCCGCGGCGGCGCCCGCCGCCTTGGCGTCCCACGCGGCGTAGATATCGGCGGGAATCACGAACGGCGCGTGGTCCCAGCCCAGGGCCTCCCGCGTCAACTTGATTTCATCGGCGCCGAGTGGCTCGCCGTGCGCCTTGGCGGTGTTGGCGCGGTTCGGGCTGCCCTGGCCGATGCGCGTGCGGCACATGATCAGCGTCGGACACTCGACCGACTTCCTGGCGTCGGTTATGGCTTGGGACACCGCCGCGGCGTCATGCCCATCGAGCGGGCCGATCACGTTCCAGCCGTAGGCCACAAAACGCAGCGCCGTGTTGTCCACGAACCAGGGCGCCACCTGCCCGTCGATGGAAATGCCGTTGTCGTCGTACAGCGCGACCAGCCGGTTGAGTTTCCAGGCGCCCGCCAGCGCGGCCGCTTCATGGCTGATCCCCTCCATCATGCAGCCATCACCCATGAACACGTAGGTGTGGTGGTTGACCACTTCGTGGCCTTCGCGGTTGAATTCGCGCGCGAGCAGCTTTTCGGCCAATGCCATGCCGACCGCGTTCGCCAGACCCTGCCCGAGCGGCCCGGTGGTGGTTTCGACCCCCGGCGTGAGGCCGGTCTCCGGGTGGCCAGGCGTCTTGCTGTGGAGCTGGCGGAAGTGCTTCAATTCGGCCATCGGCAACTTGTAGCCGGTCAAATGCAGCAAGGCGTACAGCAGCATCGAGCCGTGGCCGTTGGACAATACGAAACGGTCGCGGTCAAACCAATGCGGGTTGGCCGGGTTGTGCCTCAGATGGCCCGCCGGCAACCCCTCGGCGCTGCCCGGCCCCCATAAGGCGACCGCCATATCCGCCATGCCCATCGGGGCACCGGGGTGTCCCGAGTTGGCTTGTTGCACGGCGTCCATCGCCAGTGCGCGAATGGCGTTCGCCATGGTTTGGGGTGTGGTCATAAGAGGGGATCTGCTGGCAAGGCGGTCATGGACCGGGGTATCGGAGACAATGATTTTATCGTTCCGACCCGGGCTACCTCAAAGACAGGAGTGGCCACTGTTCTCGCGCAATCGACCAGCGGCGACATTGCCGACCGCGATCTATGTCTGCGCGCCGCGATTCCGCGCCGACAGCAACAGGAAACCCGGCAGGCGGCAAGCCACTTCTCGACGATCCCCTGAACGGCCGCGACATCGACCTACCCCCATTTACCAGCCTTGTTGAATCGGCAATTGGGCACCCAATGTGGGCTACCCCCAAACGACAGAATACTCTGGCGAACTATGCACGGCATCCATGGCCGTCACTGGAGCGACCGAGCAAAGGCTGAAAGGCAGTAATACACTGGTGCATTCGTTGCAGGCGTGTTTCACCATTGACAGGCCTAGTGCGATTTTTGTCCTGCCCACGGAGCTTGCTCGCCCATGACCTCACCCAACTACGAACAGCGGCGTGCCACCCTGGCGGCCCAACTCGGCAACAACGGCATCGCGATCGTGCCGACGGCGCCGGAGCAGCCGCGCAACCGCGACAGCGATTTTCTGTACCGGCACGACAGTTATTTCCATTACCTGAGCGGCTTCGCGGAGCCGCGGGCGTGGCTGGTGATCGCGGGTGACGGGCGCACGACGCTGTTCTGCCAGCCCAAGGACATGGAGCGCGAGATCTGGGATGGCTTTCGTCTGGGACCGCAGGACGCGCCGTCCAGGCTCGCCGTGGATGCCGCGAATTCCATTCGCGACGTCGACACCGAGTTGCCCAAGCTGCTCAATGGGCGTGGCGTGGTGTGGTACCCGTTTGGAATCCACCAGG
>JANMYG010000169.1:0-3558 GCA_031381865.1 Betaproteobacteria bacterium
GGCGCGCTGGATCGTGGCGAGCCGCCAGTCCTTGACTTCCAGCACCAGCAGGCCGCGGCGCGGATGGATCACGACGAAATCCGGGTGCGCCAGCCGCGCGCCGATCGGCACGTCGTACCACAACAGGTAGTCGTCGTCGAGTTTTTGCTCCAGCCGTTCGGCCAGGCGCCGCTCGCCGCTGGTCATGCGGGAGGTGCAGGTGCCGAGCGAGGGGATGAGGGTTGCCATCGGTTGCCAGTAGTTCAGCGGCCATCATGCCCTGAAACGCCGGGGTGGCGGCGGTGGCAGCCGGTCTACTGGATCTGGTGGTCGAGCCCGCGCTCAGCCCGCCAGCAGTGCCGCGTTGCCGCCGGCCGCCGTCGTGTTGACGGTGATGGTCTGCTCGGCGCAGAAACGGTACAGGTAATGCGGTCCCCCGGCCTTGGGGCCGGTGCCGCTCAGGCCCTCGCCACCGAATGGCTGCACCCCCACGACGGCGCCGATCTGGTTGCGGTTGATATACACGTTGCCCACATGGGCCGCCCTGGCCAGCGCCTGCGCGCGCGAGTCGATGCGAGTCTGGATGCCGATGGTCAGGCCGTAACCCAGCGCGTTGATCTGCGCGATCACGTCCTGTGGGTCGCCGCTCCAGCGCACGATGTGCAGCACCGGACCGAAGATCTCCTGCCGCAGGTCGGTGATGGCCGGGACTTCGAAGGCCTGCGGCGGGACCAGGTTCGTGGTCCGTGGTGCCGATCGGCCGGGCCGGTCCGCGGTCGGCACAGGCGGCGACGAATCCACGGCGTCGAACGGAGCGGGCCGTGGCGCCAGCAAGGGGCGTGCCTCGGCCTGCAAGCGCGCGCAGTGTGCCTGGATACCCGCGAATGCGTCGGAGTCGATCACCGGGCCGACGTCGGTGGCGAGATCGGCCGGGTCGCCGCAGACCAGTTCCTGCGCCGCGCCGCGGATCATCTCGATCACGTGGTCGGCGATTTCGGCATGCACACACAACAACCGCAACGCCGAGCAGCGCTGGCCGGCGCTGCGAAAAGCGCTTTGCACCACGGCGTCGCTGACCTGCTCGGGCAGCGCGGTGCTGTCCACCAGCACGGCGTTGATGCCGCCGGTCTCGGCGATCAGCGGCACGATCGCGCCGTCCTTGGCGGCCAGCGCCCGGTTGATCGTCTTCGCGACCTGGGTCGAGCCGGTGAACACCACACCCGCCACTCCAGGTGCGGCCACCAGCGCGGCGCCAACCGTTTCGCCCGGGCCGTGCAGCAGCTGCAGCCCGGCTTCGGGTACACCGGCTTCGATCAGCAGTTGCACCGCCGCCAGCGCCACACCGGGGGTTTGTTCGGCCGGCTTGGCCAGCACGGTGTTGCCGGTGGCCAGCGCAGCGGCCACCTGCCCCGTGAAGATGTCCAGCGGGAAGTTCCACGGGCTGATGCAGACCCACGGTCCGCGCGCGATCAGGCGCAGCTCATTGCTCTCGCCCGTGGGCCCGGGCATGGCGACCGGCGCCATGGTGCGCTCGGCTTCGTTGGCGTAGTAACGCAGGAAGTCCACCGCCTCGCGCACCTCGCTCACCGCGTCGCCCCAGGTCTTGAAGGCTTCCCTGACCAGCAGCGCACAGAACCTCGGCGTCTGGCGTTCCAGCGCATCGGCGGCGCGGCGCAACGTCGCGGCACGCGCCGCGACCTCGGTCTTGCTCCATTTTTTGTAGCATTCGGTGCTGCGTGCCAGCGCCTGCGCCACCTGCAGCGTGTCGAACACCGGCACGACTGGCACCGCCACGGCCTGGTAGGCGGCCAGCAGCGGCGCACGCATCGACTCCACCGTCAGGTCCAGCCCGACGCTGTTCGCGCGCGCGGCTCCGAACAGTGCGAGCGGCAATGGCAGCGAGGTTTCGCGTTCCAGGCGCAGCGGCGAGATCAGCAGCTCTTCCATGCCCACCGACTCGTCGGCCAACTGGTGCACAAAGGAGGAATTGGCGCCGTTCTCGAGCAGCCGGCGCACCAGGTAGGCGAGCAGGTCCTTGTGGGCCCCCACCGGCGCATACACGCGGCACGCGATCAGCGGGTTCTTCAGGACCTCGCGGTAGACGCCCTCGCCCATGCCGTGCAGGCGCTGCAGTTCGAACGGCGCGCCGGACCTGGCGCCCATCTGCAGGATCGCGGCGATGGTGGCGGCGTTGTGGGTGGCGAACTGCGGATAGATCGCATCGGGTGCGTCGAGCAGGGCCCGGGCACACGCGAGGTACGACACGTCGGTATGGTGCTTGTGCGTGAACACCGGGTAGGCCGGCAGCCCCATCTCCTGGGCGCGCTTGATCTCGGCGTCCCAGTACGCGCCCTTGACCAGGCGGCACATCAGGCGGATGCCGTATTTGCGCGCAAGCGCGGTGATGTGTTCGATCAGCTCGAGCGCGCGCGTCTGGTAGGCCTGCATGGCCAGGCCGAAGCCGGTCCACTGCGGGAAATGCTGCGCCACCCTGGCTGCCAGTGCTTCGAAGACGTCCAGCGACAGTTCGAGCCGGTCGACCTCCTCGGCGTCGATGGTCAGGTTGATGTTCGCGCGCGCGGCCTGCTCGCACAGACCCCACACGCGCGGCACCAGCTCGGCCATCACGCGCGCGCTCTGGGCGTCTTCATAACGCGGATGCAGCGCGCTGAGCTTGATCGAAATGCCGTCGTTTCGCTCGCAGGCCCCGCCGGCAGCCGCTCCCCTGGCAATCGCCAGGATGGCGTTGCGGTAACTCGCAAGGTACTTCAGTGCGTCGGCGTCGGTGCGCGCGCCCTCGCCGAGCATGTCGTAGCTGTAGCGCAGGTTCCTGGTCCTGCGCTTGGCCGACGCCGCCTCTTGCATGGCCTCGGTTATCGTCTGCCCCAACACGAACTGCCGACCCAGCAGTTGCACCGCGCGCAAGGTCGCCGCCACCACCGAGCGCGCGCCGAGCTTGGCAAACATGCCGGTCGGCGCCTCGCTGTCGGGCAGGAACTTCTTGCTCATCGCGATGGCGGTGCTCGACAGGCGCGCCAGCGTCTTGTCGCCGGCGCTGTCGAAGTCTGCGCGGCCGAGCTGGTCGGCGGTAAGCGCAATCGCGGTCTCGGCGTCCGGCACGCGCAACAGCGCTTCGGCCAGCCGCATCAGTGCCAGTCCCTCGGCGCTGGAAATCGGGTATTCCTTGAGCAGGCTCTCCATCGCCCAGAACGGCGGCGGGTTCTGGCGCACGGCATGCACCCAGGGCGTCGCGGCCTTTGCCGCCGCGGCCCAGTCCAGTGCGCTGGCAAGCGAACCGAGGCGGTGCGAGACGATCTGGTTTTCGGCACGGTAGGGAATGGGCAGGCGCATGAGGCTCTCGATATCAGTGGAATAAAACGCTATCTTCTTTTAAAAACGAATGAATGTTTGACTGAAATTTTTAGTCTTGATAGTGAAATATTTCACTCCGTGCCGCAATTGGGCCGTAGCAGTGAGGCCTGTTGGTTCGGGCTGTTGGTGCACGCAGCGCCCACCCATCACGCGCCGGCGCCGCACCAGGGTTGGATTTGCTGCGGCTCCCTCTGGCGCCGCCATCGC
>JANMYG010000170.1:0-1793 GCA_031381865.1 Betaproteobacteria bacterium
GGCGCGCTGGATCGTGGCGAGCCGCCAGTCCTTGACTTCCAGCACCAGCAGGCCGCGGCGCGGATGGATCACGACGAAATCCGGGTGCGCCAGCCGCGCGCCGATCGGCACGTCGTACCACAACAGGTAGTCGTCGTCGAGCTTCTGTTCCAGCCGCTCGGCCAGGCGCCGCTCGCCGCTGGTCATGCGCGCGGTGCAGGTGCCGAGTGCAGGAATAAGGGTTGCCATTCGCGTCAAGCTTCTTTTTTGCAGTTGCGCAGCAGGCATCATGCCGGGAAAGCGGCGCCACCTCCATTTGCCGCCAGCCCGGCCATGAAATGCGGCGGATCGGCCGCCAGAGGCGGCAAGCGCGAGAACAATTTGCGACCAGACGAAAGCCGACTGGCGTTCAATCGGCACGATCCGTTCGGGCCCGGCTTGGCCTGTCCTGAGCCAGTCGAAGGGTCGAAGCCACTCGGCCCTTCGACCCTTCGACAGGCTCTGGACGGGCCGAACTCAGGGTAAACGGTTCATGTCTTTGAACGCCAAGACTCACAAGACCTCACTGACGTAGAGGAGTTGTTGCATCCAACCGGGCGTGGGTTGCGTATAGGAAATGTCGGCTGCCATGGCGTGGCCCGACGACCACACAACCGTCCATCCGCGTTGACAAGGAGATCATCATGCAGTTTCGTGTTCCTCTTTTGATTGCCACCGTCATGGGGCTTGGTGCGTGCGCCGGCATGAACGGCCAGGCGCCACCGTACTCGCAGGCCAGGCTGCCCGATGCGGTAAAGGTTCCGATGGGGCATGTGGTGGCCATGGAAACCGTGGGCGCCGGCGACATCACTTATGAATGCCGCGCCAAAAAAGACATGGCCGGCCAGTTCGAATGGGTTTTTGTCGGCCCGGACGCACGGCTGGTGGATCGAAAGGGTTCGCAGATCGGGCGTTACTACGGTCCGCCCGCCACCTGGGAGAACCGTGACGGCTCGAAAGTCACGGGCACACAGGTCGCGGTGGCGCCTGCCGCGGGCCCCGGGGACATTCCGCTGCAGCTGGTCAAGGCCGGTCCGGCGATGGGTATGGGCGTTATGCAGGGCGTGAGTTATATCCAGCGCGTCGCTACCCGCGGCGGTGTGGCGCCGGCGATCGCCTGTGGTGCCACCGCGGCAGGCCAGAGACAAGTGGTCAAGTACCAGGCCGACTACATTTTCTGGCGCGCATCCTGAGGGTCCGCCGCGGCGACGCGACAGTGATGGGATGGCATCACCTCACATGACATGACATGCCATGGCGTGGCGTGGCGTGGCACGGTGAGCGGCATCGACCCGCCGCAGCGTCGCCCAGCGGTCTTGCCGCAAGCGCATGGACAGCCGGCGCAAACCTTGGACGCAGCCCGACGCCGGCAAATGCAACACGGACAGACCTGGCGGTCGAATTTGCGCAACACACGGCGCACCGCCTGCATTGAGGGCCAGTTTCACCCCGCCAGCAGCGCCGCGTTGCCACCGGCCGCGGTGGTGTTCACGGTGATGGTCTGCTCGGCGCAGAAACGGTACAGGTAATGCGGCCCCCCGGCCTTGGGGCCGGTGCCGCTCAGGCCCTCGCCACCGAACGGCTGCACGCCCACGACGGCGCCGATCTGGTTGCGGTTGATATACACGTTGCCCACATGGGCCGCCCTGCCCAGCGCCTGCGCGCGCGAGTCGATGCGCGTCTGGATGCCGATGGTCAGGCCGTAACCCAGCGCGTTGATCTGCGCGACCACGTCCTGCGGGTCGCCGCTCCAGCGCACGATGTGCAGCACCGGG
>JANMYG010000182.1:0-3327 GCA_031381865.1 Betaproteobacteria bacterium
CCGTTCGTGTGCCGGTACCAGCGCGTGGTGTTGACGCACAGCACCAGCAGATCGGGTGCGTCATGCGTGGGTTCGAGTTCCGCGCCGAATGCCTCGCGGAAGCCGGCATAGGGGCGGCAAAAGCGGGCCGCGAGGTTGAACAGCGGAATGTCGTGGTTGCCCGGAATCGCCAGCACCGGCGTGCCGAGGCGGCCGACCAGCGCCCGCGCTGCGCGGAACTGCCCCGAACGTGCTCGCTGGGTGATGTCGCCGCTGAGCACCACCAGGTCGGGCTGTTGCTGCAGCGCCAAGGCCTCCAGCGCCGCGACCACCGGCGGCTGTTCGGTGCCGAAATGCGGGTCGGACAGTTGCAGCAGTACGGTCATGCAGCGGGCATTTCGGGATCGGCCGGCGCCTGGTCGGGCATCGGCTTGAGCAGGTAGAGCGGCCGCGGGGACACCCGGAACTCCAGCGGGGCGCGCATCCAGCTTACCTCGCCGTCGAACGCGACCTTGACCTTGCCGCCGCCCAGCAACCGGCGCGGCTTGACCACCATGCGCTGGAACGTGAAGCTCTGCACCGTATCTGCCTCGCCGAGTCGGCCCATCGATCCGCGCAGCAGCAGCCAGAGCAGCCCGAGGGCGCCGACCGGCCGCAACATGACGGCGGCGATGCGGCCCTGGTCGAGGGCCGGGGCTTGCGGCAAGCCGACCTGGTCGAGCTGCAGCCGGTTGTTGCCGACAAACAGCGTGGCAGTCGACACCTCGCGTGTCTCGGCGCCCAGCTCGATGCGCAGCCGCAAGCGCCGGTGCGTGCCGAGCAGCGTGGCCACGGCGGCCCCGAACGCCACCAGCCGGCTGCGGCCGAAACGCGCTTTGTAGGCCTCGCGGTCCTCGAGCATTTCCGGATACAGGCCCAGGCTCGCATTGACCAGGAAGACCCGCTCGTTGACCAGTCCCACCTGCACCGGCACCGGCGCACAAGCAAACAGAGTCGCCGCGGCCTCCGCCACGCCGGCCGGAATGCCATGTGTCCGGGCGAAGTAGTTGAAGGTGCCCAGCGGCAACACGCCCATGGCGCACCCCTGCGCATGCGCGGCCTGGGCCACCGAATTTATCGTTCCGTCACCTCCCACTGCAACCAGCGCGGTACTGCGCGCACTGGCCGTAGCGGCCGCCTGCTGCGCGACGCGTGCAACGTCGTCGGGCCGGGCGAACAGCAGCTCACCGGTTCTGCCTGCCTGCCCCAGCGCGGCTTCGATCGCCTGGCGCGTCGTGTCGGCGTCGTTGTCACCCGACGCCGCGTTGATGACAAAAAGCAGCGGCGCGGCCGGATCGATTGCGGGCACCCGCGACGCCGGGGGTGGTTCCGCAGGCAGGGAAGCGGCGGATGGGGTCAACATGCGGGTGGGCCGCTCCAGGCGGGCGATCGGGCAAAGGCGCGGTTGCAACGACGTCGCCCTGGCGCGCGGCGCAGGTCGGTCCGTGCACCGTGCGCAAAGGCAAGGCGACAACACGCTGCGGCCCGTGGCGTGCGGCTGGGTGGGAACGACCGGACAGTGCGGCGCAGAAGCATCAGGCTGGGAAGTATCGGCCACAACACCGGGTGCAGGCAGCGCGACCGAAGGCAGGACACGTCCTACGCGGCGTGGCGGTGGTGCCTGATCGCAGCATGTGACCATGCCTGTTCGAATGGAGGCTGGTTGGCGCGCCGCGCCAGCCGGTTTTTCGCCCGATGCAAGGATCTGCCATGGACAACGATGAGAATCTGTTTCACTCCGACAACGAGCAAGCGCGTGTTCGGCTTTGGGACCTGATAAAAAACATACGGTTTGCGATGTTCACCTCGCGCCATTCGAACGGTCACCTGCATTCCCGGCCGATGACCACGCAAAACTCGGCCGTGGACGAAGATGCCAGCCTGTGGTTCTTCATGTCGCGCCGCGGCGAACCGGTGGCCGACCTGGCTGCCGACCCGGTGGTGAATATCGTCTACGCGGATCCGGATGCGAACTGTTATGTCTCGATTTCGGGCACTGCGGCGGTGGTCGACGATGCGGGCAAGAAGCAGCAGTTGTGGTCGAAACGGGCCGCCGCCTGGTTCCCCGGCGGCGCGGTCGACCCCGACCTCGCATTGGTTCAGGTCAGGATCATCCACGCCAACTACTGGGACAACGAGCGCAGCAGGATCACGCAACTGTTTCAGTTTGCCAAGTCGGCGGTCACCGGCAAGTCCGCGACCCCGCTCGGCGAACACGCCAAGATCCGGATGGACTGAGAGCCAGCTTCGCGCCAGGCGGCCGCGTGACAGCGGCTGTGGCGACGCGCGGGTTTTCCCGCTTCGGTGTGCACCAGCCGCTGATAGACTGGCCCGCATCTTTACTGGCAGGGTCTGTTTCATGTCTCATCCACAACACGCGTCGCGCCGCCATTTTCTTTATGCCACGGCCGCACTGGGCGCCGCGGGCCTTGCGCCCGGCGCCATGGCCCAGGGCGGCAAATGGCCCGCCAAGCCGATCCGCATCGTGGTCGCGTTTCCGCCGGGCGGGCTGACGGACGCTTATGCGCGCCTGTATGCCGAGCAGTTGACGGCCAAGCTCGGGCAGCCCGCGGTGGTGGACAACAAGCCCGGCGCTGGCGCGATCATCGGCATCGACGCGGTGGCGAAATCGCCCGCCGACGGCTACACGCTGCTCATGACCACGTCGGGAACGGTGTGGCAGAACCGCGTGCTCTACAGCAAGCTGCCCTACAACCTCGACAAGGATCTGACACCGGTGGCCGTGTTTCCCTCGGGTCCGCTGGTGGTGGCCGTGTCCGAGAAGGTGCCGGCGCGCACCATGCGCGAATTCGTCGACTGGGCCAAACGCAATACCACGTCGATGGGCACCTATGCGCCCGGCTCCTATCCGCACATGGTGGCCGACCAGACCAACCGCTCCGAGGGCACCAAGATCCTGTCGGTGCATTACCGCGGTGAGTCGCCGATGTGGGTCGATCTGGCTTCCGGGCAGATCCAGATCGCCATCGGCAGTTACCAGGCCTTTGCCACGGTGCAGACGCGTGGCGTGCGTCCGATCGGGGTGACTGGTTCGTACCGCTGCCCCAAGCTGCCTGATGTGCCGACGCTGGTCGAACAGGGCGTGACCGGGCGGCTGGTCGCGCTCGAAGGCGGCCTGCCGCTGATGGCGCCGGCCGGCACCCCGGAAGCAGTGCTGCAGGCGCTGTCGCGCGTGGTGGTCGAGGGCGCCAAAACCGAGCGCGCCGTGAAGCTGCGCGAGTCGTTTGCGATCCCGAACCTGCCCAGGAACCTCGAGGAAACCCGGCGCGACTGGGAGCGCGACGTGCC
>JANMYG010000185.1:0-1842 GCA_031381865.1 Betaproteobacteria bacterium
GCCCATCGGCTTGGGCCCATCCGGTCTTCCCGTGAACATCCAGGTGGCGGGCAAGCGCTACGGCGACCGGCGCTTGCTCCAGGTTGCCAAGGCGCTGGACCGCTACGCTGATGAATTCCAGTATCCACTTCAGTAGTTTTCATGGCTTGCAAGGCCGAGTTCCGTAACAGCGATTGGTCTTGGTCGCAGCCTGCTTGCGAATATTCACAATGAACGACGGCAATCGGATGGACAGCGGGCCTATTGTCGGGCCTGTATTTCGGGTCGGGAAAGCCCGCTGATGGCCGACCGCGGGTGCTCGAGTTGCTGAAATTCGCTGCATATTGCCGACAGCCAACGGCATACCTGAACGGCCGGTCTGGAGCAAGCAGTTCCAATGGTCGAATGACTCTTGCCAGTCTCAAGCGGTCATAGCCTTATCCACCTTGGGTGCAACGCGCGCATGCAAGTTTGTCCAGCACGATTGGCGTGGCACTACGCCGCATCGCGCCCAGGGAGCGGCGGCGCGCGGACCCGCAACGTCGTCGCCGCAATCGCCCCCAATATCAGCGCCCCGCCCCAGAACACACCCACGGCCGGCAGTTCGCCGTGGACCAGCCAGACCCACAGCGGGTTCAGGAACGCGTCGGCCATGGTGATCAGCACCATCTGCGTCACCGGCACATGGCGCGCGCCGCGCATGTACAGCACCATCGGCAGCGCGAGCTGGATGGCGCCCATCAGGAACAGCAGGGCGATGGTGGCGTGGCTGACCGGCGCCAGCGTGCCGAACAGCGACACCAGCACGAAGATGCTCAGGCCGCCGACGATCATGGCCGGCTCCATGCCCTGCGCGCTGTAGCGGCGCAGGGCCACGCTCTGGCCGGCGAAACACAGCGCCATGACCATGGCCACCATCGAGCCGGCCAGGCCGCTCACCGACGCGTTGCGTTCGCTGAACGCGATCACCACCACGCCGACCAGCGCGACGATGGTGGCCAGGTAGAACACCAGCCGCGTGCGTTCGCCCAGCCACACGCGCGCCAGCACCGCGGCAAACAGCCCGGAGGTCGCGCCCAGGCACGACACGGCCGCCACGCTGGCGAGCTTCAGGGCCACGATGTAGGCCGAGGAGCCGACCGCGAAGAAACTTGCGGCTATCAGCACCGCCCTCGGGTCGGCCTGTCGAAACAGCGCCGCGGCGCCGCGTCGGTAATGCGCCAGCGTCCAGACCAGCAGCGTGCAGCCCATGCCCAGCCCGCGCCAGGCGTTGAAGGTCCACGGGTCGGTGCTCGGCAGCCAGCGCACGAAGACGCCGCTCAGGCTCCAGAAGAAGGTGGCTCCGGCCACCAGCAGCAGACCTTGGGATTGCGCGCGCAAGTTGGCCTGCCGGGCGGGGAGTTATTCGCCGGCCGAACCCGCGCGCCGGCCGCGGCTGCGGTGGAGGTTGGCGCCGGGGGCCGCACCGCCCAGGCGGCTTTGCTCGCCGCCCCATTGGGCGCGCGCGCCGGTGGACACGTCGCCCAGGGCATTCACGATGGCGTCGAGTTCCGGGCTCGGCGCCGGTGTGTGGGCTTCCAGCGCGTCGCGCATGGCACGCAGGTGTTTCGGCGACGTGCCGCAGCAGCCGCCGATGATGCGGGCACCGGCATCCAGCGCCATGCGCGCGTAGACCGCCATCAGCTCCGGCGTGCCGTTGTAGACGATCGCCCCGTCGACATACTGCGGAATGCCGCAGTTGCCCTTGGCTACCAGCACCACGTCGGGGCCGGCGGCAGCGGCCAGGTTGTGGATGCAGGCCACGACTTCGGAGGCGCCCACGCCGCAGTTGGTGCCGCAGGCGGCCAGGCGCGGCACCAGGGT
>JANMYG010000196.1:0-6940 GCA_031381865.1 Betaproteobacteria bacterium
TCAACCCCGAGAAACTACCTACTTTTTGAGAACCAAAATTCAAATCGGCACCAAATGAAATCGACTGCAAACCCGCGCCAATCCTTGCTCTCCAGCTGGCCATGGACCATTTAACCGGACGGTAGTGACATCGTGCAAAGAATGGGTGCATGACGACAGAGCCTGGGTCCTTCCGCACTACGGCCTGGGATAACGCGGGATCACCCTGAATACGGATCGGGACCGCGCGCCAGGTCACTCGACCACCCGGTCGGCGCGCAACAGCACGGACTGCGGCACCCGAATGCCATAAGCCCTGGCGGTTTTCTGGTTGATCACCAATTCGAACTTGACCGGTTGCTCGATCGGCAACTCAGCGGCCCTGGCGCCTCGGAGAATCTTGTCGACATAACGCGCGGCCGCCCGGTAGATCTCGTGAAGGTCTGTCGCATAAGCGAACAGAACCCCGGCTGGAACGTTGGCTGTAATGAAGCTGGTGAATGGAATTTGCAGTCGCGTGGCATTCTCGAACAGCACCGGCCTGAGTTGGAACAGCAGCGATGAAGGACACGGCAGCAACACGTCCGGCCGTTCCTTTTCCATTTGCACGAACGCCCGTTCGACGTCGGCCTTGTCCCGGACAGGGTAAGCAACAAAAGCCGCCCCGATGGCAAGAGTTGCCCGCCGGGCGTGTTCTTCGATCACCCTGCAGGTGGGCGCGGTCTGGTCGACGAACAGTCCAACTCGCGTTATGCGGGGAATGATCTCCCGCACGATGTCGACATGTTTTTCCGCCAGTTCCCCGTTCAATTGCACGGCGCCGGTCACGTTCAACCCGGGCCGACGCAGACTCTGTGCAAGTCCAGCGCCAACCGGATCGATGCCACCTGTCAGCACGATCGGAATGGTGTCTGTCTGGGCGCGCATGATTTGCGCGAGGCTCTCCCAGCCAACCAGCACATCGGGGCCGAGCGCGATCAGTTCTTTCGCCACATCGCGCTCCGACCTGTTCTCGATGTTGGTTAAACGCACCTCGAGGATCAGGTTGCTGCCCTCGACGTAACCCAAGGCGCGCAGGGCGGCGCGAAAAGTTTCTGTGTAACCGGTAATCTCCGTCGTCCCGGTCGTCATCAAACCGACCCGGTAGACCCGGCCGGTCTGCCCGTCCGCAGCAAGTGGAAGGACGAGCAGAGCCAAGGCGAGGACCGCCAGCAGCATCGCGGCGGGGTGATGCCGTGCAGCCGACCGGCGCCGCGCCCATCGCGTCCTCCATGTCTGCGCTCGCTGCAAAACCAGTGTGGTGTAGTTCATGTCCCGTCACTCCTTTCTGTCGAGCGGCAATTGGCCAAGGCAAATGGTTGCGGCCAGCAACGCCAGCTCCGTACCCGCTGCGGCGACGCCGGCAAGGCAAGCGCACCCGCCAGGCCGGCGATGAACTGGGCTCGTTTCATTCGATCACCTCGTCCGCGCGCACCAGGATCGACTGCGGAATCGCCAGCCCGAGTTCGCGCGCGGTTTTCCGATTGACATGCAGTTCGAACCTGGACACTTGCTCCACCGGCAGGTCGCCAGGTTTGGCGCCTTTGAGGATCAAGTCGACGAACTTGGCCGCGTAACGGTAGTTCTCCCTGCCGTTGGCTCCGTAGCTCAACAGGGCGCCGGCGCGCACAAACCCGCGGTTGCCGAAGATCGCCGGCACGCGCAGCTGCGCGATCGCTCCCAGGATGTCGGCATACAGGCGCAGCACCACCGCGTTGTTGGCCACCACCAGCCCTTCGACACGGTCGGCCCTGATCGATGCAAACGCGGCACGCAGTTCATCGACATTGCCTGCCTTGACCACCAGCAACGTCAGGCCCTTGGCCTGCGCGGCCTGCCGCACGGCCGTTTCCCAGGCGTCCGGTCGCCCGAAGTACGGGGTACCCTGCGGCGGCCGGAACGAATCCGTCAGCAACGCCAGGCGGGACATCCCGGGAACCATCTCGGCCAGTATTTCGACCTGCTTGGCGGCAAGCACATACATGTTGCCGGACATACCGGTGACGTTGGTGCCCGGTCGCCCGAGGCTTTGCACCAACCCGTAAACCACGGGGTCGGCGGAGGTCAGCAGGACGATCGGGATGGTCGAGGTCCTGGACTTCATGACAATGCCGGTGACCTCGGACCCGGCCAGGCAGTCGGGCTTGCGCGCGATCAACTCGTCGGCCAGGGCCGGCAGCGGGTCCCAGCCGTCACCATAACGAAAATCCGCAATCAGGTTCTGGCCGACCACGTAGCCGCGCTCGCGCAGCCCGTCAAGAAATGCCTCGTTGGTCGACTTGAAAATCGGCTCGTTGCCGACTTGCAGGATGCCGATGCGAAACGGCGTGGTGGCCGTCTGGGCCGAAGCGAGCCGCCCGGCAAGCAACGCGCTGGTGCCAATGATGAACTGCCTGCGTGGTGTCTGGCCCATGTCGCCACTCCTGCCCGAGTCCGGCGGCAACTCTACGCCTTAAATCTGGCGCTGGGAAGACCGCTGGTCAGGCAGCTCGGCGGCGCCGCGTGCCGGCGGTCCGCTGCCCATGCGCTGGAGTGGTGCAGGTCGATGCGCGCTGCCTGTCGCCACCGCGGTGCGACCGCCAGCCAAGGGCTGCCGGTGCAATGCCGCGACCGATATTCGGGCGCGCCGGGCCGCCCGCCCTGGCTATCAGCTGAACACACCCCCGTACTGCTTGCGCAGGTCGCCCTTTTGCACCTTGCCGGTGCCGCCCACCGGCAATGCGTCCAGAAAGACCACGTCGTCCGGTACCCACCACTTGGCGACGCGTTCGGTCAGAAAAGCCAGCATCTCTTCCCGCTCGAGACTCTGGCCCGGCTTGCGCACGACGAACAACAGCGGTCGCTCGTCCCACTTGGGATGTTTGACGCCGATCACGGCCGCCATCGCCACCGCCGGGTGTGCCACCGCCGCGTTTTCCAGGTCGATCGAACTGATCCATTCGCCACCGGTCTTGATCACGTCCTTGGTGCGGTCGCGGATCTGCATCAGGCCACCCGCGTCGATGGTGGCGATGTCGCCGGTGGGAAACCAGCCATCCACCAGCGGCGACGCCTCGCCCTTGTAATAACCAGTCACGATCCACTGGCCGCGCACCATCAATTCACCCTGCGAGACACCGTCGCGCGGCAAGGTGGCGCCGCTCTCGTCCACCACCTTGATCTCGACGCCGAACACGCTCTTGCCCTGCTTCGCTATCACGGCGTGCCGTTCCTGCGCCGGCAAGGCCAGCTGCTGGCCGTTCAGCACGCTGATGGTGGCCACGGCGGTAGTCTCGGTCATGCCCCAGCCGTGGCGCACCTCGACCTGGTAATCGTCGGCGAACTTGGCGATCAGCGACTGCGGCATCGCCGAGCCACCGACCGCGGTGCGGCGCATGGTCGAGAAACGCAGCTGGTTCTGTTCTACATGGGCGATCAGCGCCTGCCAGATCGTCGGCACCCCGGCGCTGACGGTCACGCGTTCGGATTCCATCAATTCGTACAGCGAGGCCCCGTCGAGCCGCGGACCGGGAAGCACCAGCCGCGCGCCGGCGATCGGTGCGGCGTACGGTATGCACCAGGCGTTGATGTGGAACATCGGCACCACCGGCAGGATCGTCTCCTGCGCCGACAGCGACAACACGCCCGGGTTGCAGCCCGACATCGCGTTGAGCACGATCGCGCGGTGCGAATACAGCGCACCCTTGGGGTTGCCGGTGGTGCCCGAGGTGTAACACAGCGCGGCACCGGAACGCTCGTCGAACTCCGGCCAGTCAAACTGTTCGCTGCAGGGCGCGATCAGGTCCTCGTAACACAACACATTGGCCACGCCTTCGATCACCGGCATGTTGGCGCGCTCCGCCAGGCACACCCAGGCGCGCACCTTGGGGCAATGCGCCGCGATGCCCTTGACCAGCGGCGCGAAAGTGGCGTCGAACAGCAGCACGCTGTCTTCGGCATGGTTCACGATGTAGATCAGCTGCTGCGGATGCAGGCGCGGATTGCAGGTGTGCATGACCATGCCCGACCCCGACACCGCGTAGTAGGCCTCGAGGTGGCGGTGGTTGTTCCAGGCGATCGACCCGACCGCGCTGCCGGCTTCCAGGCCCAGGCCGGCCAGCGCATTGGCCAGCTTGCGCGCGCGCGCCGCGCACTGCGCATAGGTATACCGAAACAGCGGGCCGTGCGTTTCGCGCGATACCACTTCGGCGTCGCCGAATTGGGCCGCCGCGTGTTCGATCACGCCAGACAGCAGCAGCGGGCGGTCCATCATGAGGCCGGGTTGAAGCATGGTGGGAGTCTCCTGATTCGAGGTTGAAGTTTTTGGCCGCGTGGGCTCGGGGATGGTAGCAGCGCGGGCGACGCGCGACCCGGGCCGGACCAAGCTTCTTATACTAGAACCCACCCATGCCGACGCCCGCGCCACCATGAAAACCCTGCACGACAAGCTCGTGGTCATCACCGGCGCGGCCTCGGGCATCGGCCGCGCGCTGGCCCTCGCATGCGCCCGGCGTGGCGCCCGGCTGCTGGTGGCGGATATCGATGCCGAAGGGCTCGCCGAAGTGGCCACACAGGCCCGTGCGCTGGGCGCGACCTGCCACAGCCGACACACCGACACCGGCAGCGAAGAAGCGGTGTTTGCGCTGGCGGCGTATTGCGCGGCCGAACTCGGCGCCGCCGACGTGGTGGTCAACAACGCTGGCGTGGGCCTGGTCTCGTCGGTGGAGAAATTGCGCACCGCGGACGCGACATGGCTCATGAACATCAACTTCTGGGGCGTCGTGCACGGCTGCCGCGCCTTCCTGCCGCAGCTGCGCACGCGCCCGCAGGCCCTGCTGGTGAACATTTCCAGCATCTTCGCGATGGTGTCGATGCCGACCCAGAGTATCTACAACGCCGCCAAGGCGGCGGTACGCGGCTTCAGCGATGCACTGCGCGAGGAACTGCGCAGCACGCAGGTGGGCGTGTTGTGTGTGCACCCGGGCGGCATCCAGACCAACATCGTCAACAAGGCCCGCATGGCCGACCTGTCGCTGGCGGAGTTGTCCGAGCAGCAGATGCGCGCCAACTTCGACCAGAATGCGCGCACCACCCCCGAGCAGGCGGCACAGGCCATCGTGCAGGCGATGCTCGGCGGCAAGACCCGGCTGCTGATTGGCGCCGACGCGAAAATCCTCGACCTGGTGTACCGGCTGGTCCCCGCACGGTCGTCGGCCTGGTTGTCGGCCTTGGCGCGACGGCGTCGTGATGCATTCAAGGCGGCCGCCTGACCCGGTCCGTGTGAACCACCGACGCCAGATCCAGGTCGAACCCCGACCCCAGCCCAGCCCGGTCGACCCCACCCCCACAAAAACGGAGGTCCCATGAACGCCGCCATCCGAGCCCTGTTGCTGGTCGTCTACGCACTTGCCGCCGCGAGTTTCTTCATGGGCCTTGCGTTCGACCTCGGGCCGCTGCTGCGCCGCGTCGCGCTGGTGCTGCTCGTGGTCCATTTGGTCGAGCTGATCGCCATGTTCAAACATGTGCGCCTGTACCAGGGGCCGATCGGCATCAGCATCCTGCTCACGCTGCTGTTCGGCCTGCTGCACTGGAAACCGCTGGCCGATGCCAAGGCGCGTCAGACCGCAACATGACCGGCGGGCCCAAGCCATGACACTTCCCACCCCGTTGGTGCTCAAGGGCGCCCCCGGCTCGCCCTACACGCGCAAGATGGTGGCGCTGCTGCGGTACCGGCGCATACCCTACCGCAGCCTGGTGTCGGGCTCGCCATTGCTGGCCGGCCTGCCGGTTCCCAAGGTCGAGTTGCTGCCGACGTTCTACTGGGCCGATGCAGCGGGCGTGATGCAGGCGCGCACCGACTCCAGCCCCTTGCTGCGTGAATTCGATGCCGCCTTCCCCGAGCGACGGGTGCGACCCGCCGACCCGGTGCTGTCCCTGCTCGACAGCCTGCTGGAAGACTATGCCGACGAATGGCTGACCAAGGCGATGTTCCACTACCGCTGGCACTACCAGGCCGACATCGACCGTGCCGGCGATATCCTGCCGCGCTGGCGCGGCATCGCGGCATCAGACGCGCGTGCTGCCGAGCTGAACGCGCTGTTTTCGAAACGCCAGATCGATCGGCTGTGGGTGGTCGGCTCGAACGAAAACACTTGGCAGCTGATCGAAGACAGCTACCGGCGCCTGTTGAACGTGATGGAAGACCACTTCCGCCAACTGCCGTTCCTGCTGGGCAAACGGCCGGGCGCATCGGACTTCGGCTTTTACGGGCAACTCACCCAACTGACCCATTTCGATCCGACGCCGATGGCTGTCGCACTGGAAACGGCACCTCGGGTATTCGCCTGGGTCGACCTGATGGAGGACCTGTGCGGCGCCGAACCACATGCGGACGATTGGCTCGACCCGGCGCAGCCGCCCGACACCCTGTTGACCTTGATGGGTGAGGTGGCCCGCACCTACGTCCCGGTCATGCTCGCGAATGCGCATGCACTTGCGCGCGGTGACAAGGAGGTGAACTGTGTCGTCGACGGCGTCGCCTGGCGCCAGCAGGCGTTTCCGTACCAGGGCAAGTGCGTGCGCTGGTTGCGCGAGGAGCGCGATGCACTGCCTGACGGCCAGCGCCGCGCGATCGACCGGATGCTGGAGCAGACCGGCTGCCTGGCGCTTTTCACGACCAGGATCGGAGCTTGAAGATGCGTGCATTCCAGGCCTGGGCGAAGCTGTTGACGCTGTGGTTCTTGTTGGCGGTTTGCGGCTCTGCCGGGGCTGCGCTGACACCCGAAGAGGCGACCAAGGTCGGCGGCGACCTGAACCGGGTCGGCGGCGGCCTGTCCCAACTCGACCAACAGCTGGCCGGCGTCAAAGCCTCGATCGCAAAGATCGTGCAGGCCGGGCCGGCCCTGCCGGCGGACCTGGAGAAGGTCCGGGTGACACTTGCCGC
>JANMYG010000207.1:0-21075 GCA_031381865.1 Betaproteobacteria bacterium
GCCGCCATCAAGGAGTACATCGCCGTGCACAACAAAAATCCCAAGCCTTTCATCTGGACCGCCAAGGCCCAGGACATCCTCGCAAAGGTCATTCGCGCCAACAACCGCTTAAGTTCCAAACAGAACGAAGCATTGCACTAGGAGTCAAGCTTCTTGCCCGCGAAACCACGATTTACCCATGCTACTGCGAAGACCATCACTTCAACAAACAACCACGCAGTCAATGGTGCCACGAGCGCAATAAGGCCAAGACGCACCCAACGAACTACAGTGACCTTCGGCACCGATGGAAGCTTTGCAAAGTCGATTTCCCACGGGTGAAACGGCTTGCCAGTCTTTTCTTTTTCATAACGCGACTTGAACTCGTCTTCTTCGGTCATGGCAATAATCTTGCCATCAGGGAGTGTGATCTTGTTGCCTTCAATGATGGTGCCATCGGGAATGCTCTGAAGAACGAAGAACCCGTGGGACTCTGACGATTGCTCGACGAGCGCGATGGAAACTGCCGAGACGAACCACAACATCACCAACAAGATCCCGACGCGCCGCCAGCCATTTAGTAGTGGTCTCATGTTGTAACTCCTGTCCGTGCATTTTGGTCAGTCAGGCCACATTCTTCGGCTTGTGGAACGGGGCCGTGCTCAACGGTGCGGACTCGATACCACGCAACAGCAATTCGTATTGAACGAGCAGCTCGCCAGTGCGGCCGATCTGCGCGGTTGATAGAGAAATGCCGGTAATGTAGGCCAGGCGTGCCAGGCTGCGCTACACCGTGCGATCTGGACCACCCTGGCACCACCCTACCTGCCAACCGCCAACGCAGCCCGTGCGGTCGGTTTTTGCAGTTTGCGCGGTGGTCGCCTTGGTTTTGTTACCCCGGTGTTACCCCGGGGTACAGGTGCTACAGTTTTTGTAGCGCGCTTTCCTTATGGTTATTGGTGCCGGAGAGATGAATCGAACACCCGACCTTCTCATTACGAATGAGCTGCTCTACCAACTGAGCTACACCGGCGAAGGCGCGAATTATAGCCCGGCGTGGCATGACTTCAGGCGGCCCACTTTGTTCTTGTTGCCCAGCGAGACGCGCGCGCCAGTGCAGTTGCCTCGGCGTAATTCCCAGCATGCGTTGCGCCCGGCACACCGCCCTGTGGCCCTTGTCGGCGGACGGGTGGATGCTGTTATGGGAGCGCGCAAGCCCTTCGTGCCGCAGGGGCACATCGGAGGCGATCCGTGCATGGACGCGTTGGCGTTCTGCCAGATAGCGGGCCAGTCAGGGAAACCTGGGATGTCCTTGCAGCCCTTCAGTCCGCCAGCGCGCGCGTCACCACTTCACGCACGTCGTTGCTCAGGTCGGGTTTGGCCGCCACGCGCGTGATGGCTTCGCAGGCGGCACCGCGGTAGGGTTCGGCCAGTTTGCGCCAGCGGTCCAGGGCGCGCGCCAGCCGCGCCGCGACCTGTGGGTTGAAGGCGTCGAGTTCGAGCACGCGCTCGCTCCAGAACACATAACCGGCAGCGTCCGGGCGATGGAATGCACCGGGGTTGGCGCTGCAGTAACTGAAGAGCACGCTGCGCGCCCGGTTCGGGTTGCGCAGGTTGAAATCTGGATGGGCCATCAACTGGCGCACCAGTGGCAGCACATTGCCAGCGCGGTCCGGCGCGCCGGCCTGCAGCGCGAACCACTTGTCGAGCACCAGCGCGTCGTCCTTGAAGATCGCATGGAACTGCGTCAATGCCTGCCCGGAGAGCTCGTGTCCGCAGTGCACCAGTGCCGCCAGCGCGTTGAAGCGGTCGGTCATGTTGCCGGCCGACTTGAAGCGTTCCAACGCCTGGGCCGGCCAGGTCGGCTGCTCCGCTGCCACGGATGGCGCCGCCAGGCAGAGCATGCCCAGGGCCAGCCCGGCCAGCGCGCGCCGGCCGGCCGACACCGGGTCGGGGCGGTACACGCCGCTGTCACGGTGGGCCTGGTAGGCCCAGCGCCAGTCATCGGCCAGCGCCCCGGCCAACTGCAAACGCATGGCGTCGCGCACCGCATGCACCTGCTGCGGGTCCACTACGGCCAGCTGTTCGGCAATATAGGTCTCGGACGGCAGGGTCAGCACCAGTTCCTTGAACGCCGGGTCCAGGTCGGGGTGGCGCAGGATGGCGCGCATGGCATCCAGGTAGGCGGGCGTCAGCACGGTGTGCGCCGAGCCGGCGGATCCGCCGCGCAGGCAGCCCAGGGCGCAGCGCAGGGCCAGCCTTTGGCCCGCCTCCCACCGGTTGAAAGGGTCGGAGTCACACGCCAGCAGGTGCAGCAACTGCGCGTCGCTGTAGTCGAAGTCGAGCACCACCGGCGCACTGAACCCGCGCAGGATCGACGGCGCCGGCTCGCTGTCCACGTTGATGAAGGTCAGGCTCTGGCTGGGCTGGCTCAGCACCACCGTGCGTCCGCCGGCGCCGGGCAGCGTTTCGTCTGCCAGTTGCAGCGCCAGGTTGCTTCCATCGGTGCCGACCAGGCCCAGGCTGATCGGTATGACGAATGGCTCCTTGGTGTCCTGCCCCGGTGTCGGACTGCAGCTCTGGGACAGTGTCAGCGTGTAGGTGTGCGCCTGCGGGTCGTAAACGGCGCGCGCGCTCACGTGGGGCGTGCCGGCCTGGCTGTACCAGCGTTTGAACTGCGTCAGCAGCCGCGCCAGGTCCGACCCGGGATTGGCGTCCGCCTGCGCCTGGGCAAAGTCGTCGCAGGTCACGGCGCAGCCATCGTGGCGTTCGAAATACAGCTTCATGCCGCGCGCAAATCCTTCGCGGCCGACCAGGGTCTGCATCATGCGCACCACCTCGGCGCCTTTCTCGTAGATGGTGACGGTGTAGAAGTTGTTGATCTCCACATAACTGTCCGGCCGCACCGGGTGCGCCATCGGCCCCGCGTCCTCCGGGAACTGGGCCGTACGCAGCACACGCACATCCTCGATGCGCTTGACCGCGCGCGCCGACGCCTCGTGGCACAGGTCCTGCGAGAACTCCTGGTCGCGGAACACGGTCAGGCCTTCCTTGAGGCTGAGCTGGAACCAGTCACGGCAGGTGACGCGGTTGCCGGTCCAGTTGTGGAAATACTCGTGCCCGACCACCGACTCGATGTTGGCGAAGTCGGTGTCGGTGGCGGTGGCCTGGCTCGCCAGCACGTATTTGGTGTTGAAGATGTTGAGGCCCTTGTTCTCCATGGCGCCCATGTTGAAGTCGCTGGTGGCGACCACCATGAAGCGCTCCAGGTCCAGCGACAGGCCGAAGCGCGCCTCGTCCCAGGCAATCGAGGCCATCAGCGAATGCATCGCATGCTCGGTCTTCTCCATGTCGCCGCGGCGCACATAGATCTCCAGCAGGTGTTCCCGCCCGGCGCGTGAAATGATGCGCTGCTGGCGGCACACCAGCGCACCGGCCACCAGCGCGAATAGGTAACACGGCTTGCGGTGCGGGTCGACCCAGCGCGCGAAATGCCGGGTCTGGTTGCCCTCGGCCGGCAGGTCTCCGTGCTCGACCAGGTTGCCGTTGGACAACAACACCGGATATGCCGCCTTGTCGGCGCGCAGCGTCACGCTGTAGGTGGCCATCACATCGGGGCGGTCGAGGAAGTAGGTGATGCGCCTGAAACCTTCGGCCTCGCACTGGGTGAAGAACGACTCGTTGCTGACGTACAGGCCGGTCAGCTTGGTGTTTTTTGCCGGCGCGCAGGTGGTGAAGATCTCGAGATCGAAGCTGCCATCGGCCGGCAGGTTGTCGAGCACCAGCTTGCCGGCTTCGATCTTGAACGAGGCGCCGGCGCCATTGACCAGCACCCGAGCCAGGTTGAGCTCCTCGCCGTCCAGCCGCAGCGGCTGTGCCGCCACGTCCGGGTTGCGGCGCAAGCGCATCTTGTTGAGCACGCGGGTCTTGGCCGGGTCGAGGTCGAAGCACAGGTCGACGCTGTCGATCCAGTAGGCCGGTGCCTGGTAGTCGGCGCGCTGGATGCTGATCGCCTGTCCTTGTCCGTCACGTGATGTCAGCATGGAGTTTCCCCAGAAAGTCGGATTCAATCAGTTGGTGGTAGTCGGTGATGGCGGCGATCACATGCGGCCCGGCCAGTTGTTCCGCGCCGTGGCTGGTGCAGACCGCCACCGCGCGCATGCCGGCGCGCAGTGCGGCCTCGATGCCGAACGGGGCGTCCTCGAACACGATACATGCGCCCGCCGGCGCACCGATGCGCCGCGCAGCCTCGAGGAAGATCGCCGGCTGGGGCTTGCCGGCCAGGCCCTCGTCGCCACCGACCACGGCGTGGGGCATCGGGTCCATGCGCAGGTGCGAGAACGCAAACGCGATGTTGTGCCGGTCGCCGGCCGTACCGACACCGACCTTGAATCCGCGTTCCATCGCCGCGGCGCTGAACGCCTTGAAGCCGCGCACTTCGGCGAAGGCCGGGGCGAACAGCGCGCGGTAGATTTCTTCCTTTTCGTGCACCAGGTCCCAGCATTCCTGCTTTTCCATGGGCCGGCCGAACAACAGCTCCATGCACTCGGCGCCGGTGCGGCCGGTGGTGCGACGCAGCAACTCCGCCACGTCGATATCGATCGCATGGCGCCGGGCGAAGCCGACCCAGCTTTGCGCGTGGTACGACATCGAGTCGATCATCGTGCCGTCCATGTCGAAGATCAGGGCCTCGGTACGCATCACACGCCCTGCTTCAACGAGGCTTCGATGAACGGGTCGAGGTCGCCGTCCAGCACTTTCTGGGTGTTCGATATCTCCACGTTGGTGCGCAGGTCCTTGATGCGGCTCTGGTCGAGCACATAACTGCGGATCTGGTGCCCCCAGCCCACGTCGGTCTTGCTGTCCTCGAGCTTCTGCTGCGCCGCCATCTTGATGCGCATTTCGTGCTCGAACATGCGCGAGCGCAGCATCTGCCAGGCTTCATCGCGGTTGCGGTGCTGGCTGCGGTCGTTCTGGCACTGCACCACGATGTTGGTCGGGATGTGGGTCAGGCGCACGGCCGAGTCGGTTTTGTTGATATGCTGGCCGCCGGCGCCGCTGGCACGGTAGGTGTCGACGCGCACGTCGGCCGGGTTGATGTCGATCTCGATGTTGTCATCCACTTCCGGGTAGACGAACACCGAGGCGAACGAGGTATGGCGGCCGCCGGCGGAATCGAACGGCGACTTGCGCACCAGCCGGTGCACGCCGGTCTCGGTGCGCAGCAGGCCAAAGGCGTATTCGCCCTCGAGCTTGATGGTGGCGCTCTTGATGCCCGCCACGTCGCCGGCCGACTCCTCCATGACTTCGGTCTTGAAGCCCTTGCGCTCGGCATAACGCAGGTATTGGCGCAGCAGCATGCTGGCCCAGTCGCACGCCTCCGTGCCGCCGGCGCCGGCCTGGATGTCCAGGAAACAGTTCAGCGGGTCCGCGGGATTGTTGAACATGCGCCGGAACTCGAGCTTGCCGATCTCGCTGGCGAGCTTGGCGGTTTCGTGCTCGATGTGCATCAGGCTGTCGGTGTCGCCTTCGTCCTTGGCCATCACATACAACTCGGAGCTGTCCGACAGCTCCCGCGTGAGCCGTGTCAGCGACACCACCACGCCATCGAGCAATTTCTTCTCGCGCCCCAGTTCCTGGGCGCGCTTGGGATCGTTCCAGACCGTGGGGTCTTCCAGCGAGGCGTTGACCGACCTCAGGCGTTCGGATTTGGCATCGAAGTCAAAGATACCCCCGTAAATCCTGGGTCCGGGCGCTCAGGTCTGCGAGTTGTGTGCCGATCTGGTTGATGTGTTCTGCGTCCATTTGGAGTGTCCTGGTTGTTCGTTGGGCTTGGGCGCCCATTTTACTGGTCGCGTCACAGGGCAACCGGGTCGTTGCCGGCTTGTGCTGAAACCTCTGCTGCGCAGGTGGCGAGCTCAGTGCAGGAATTCTTCCAGCAGGCGCGCCAGTTCTTCGGGCTGGTCGTGGTGCAGCATGTGACCCGCATCCTGCACCACGGCAATGCGGCAATCGGGCACGGCCTTGAGCCGCTCGTGGTAGTCGTCCAGCGTGAACTTGCCCTTCCACCAGCCGGTCAGGGATTCGTCGCTGGCTTCCACCGCCAGCAGCGGCACGGTGATGCACTTGTATATCTCCAGCAACTCGTCGACACGGATCAGCTGCGCACTGACGATCTTGTGCGCCGGGTCGCCCAGGATCTCCCACTTGCCGCTGCCGTTCTCGCGCGCCCAGTGGCTGGCGAGCCACTGCGCCTTGTCCTGGCCGGCGCGGTCGCGCGCCAGCCGCGGGTTGGTCTTGGAAAGCCGGCGCGCTACGCCGGCCACCTCATCGTAGGCACGCAGCGCCAGTTCGCCGCGCTGCAGCTTCTTCAGATCGTCCATCCACTTGGCGTAGCGTTTGGGGGCCTGGTCGGGCCGCGACGCGGGCCCGCCGAAACCTTCCAGGTTGACGAGCCGGCGAATTCGTTCGGGTCGGATGCCGGCGTAATACATCACGACGTTGCCGCCCAGGCTGTGGCCGACGAGGTCCACCGGCCGGTCCGGCGCATAGTGGTCGATCAACAGGTCGAGGTCGGCCATGTAGTCGGGAAACCAGTAGTTGTCGACCGGTGCGCCGCTGGTGAGGCCGTAGCCGCGCCAATCTGGTGCAATCACATGGCGCCCCTGCATGAAGGCGTCCGACAGGGCATCGACGACAAACTGGTACGACGCAGCGACGTCCATCCATCCATGCACCAGCACCAGCGGCGCCACGCCGGGTGCTGGCTGGCCCCACGCCCACACGTGGTAATTGAGGTTGCGGATCGGGACAAACTCGCTGCGCGAGGCTCTTTTGACTTGGTACATTAACGGCATCATAAGGAGGCTTTCCTTGCCACGCAGTCAACTGAATGACAAGCCGTCTGTATCGCAATGGGCGGACCACTATCGCTCGATGGTTGATGGTTTTGGCTGGCGTGTCCCGGAGCATTTCAATATCGCCGAAGCCTGCTGCGCGCGATGGGCCGCCGCTCCGCAGGCCGGCGAGCGCATCGCGGTGTACTGCGACGGGCCCGGGCTGGACCCGGGCACACGCAGTTATGCGGAGTTGCAGCAATCCGCCAATCGGCTGTCCAACGCCTTGCTGGTGCTCGGCGTGGAGCGCGGTGACCGGGTGGCGATTGTGATGCCGCAGTGTTTCGAGACTGCCGTGGTCTACATGGCGGTGTTGCAGATGGGCGCGGTCGCGATGCCGCTGTCGACCTTGTTCGGGCCGCAGGCGCTCGAGTTCCGCCTGCACGACAGCGAGGCGGTGGTCGCCATCTGCGACGCCAGCGTGATCGAGCGCCTGTCGTCGGTGCGGGAAGGGTGCCCCATGTTGCACACCGTGATCCGGGTCGGGGACCTGGCGGCAGACCGCAACCCGGAGTTCGGCGCGGTGCTGGCCCAGGAACCAGACAACTTCACCGCCAAGCCGACATTTGCCGACGAGGCCGCGATCCTGATCTACACCAGCGGTACCACCGGCCAGCCGAAGGGCGCACTGTTGCCGCACCGCGCGCTGATCGGCAACCTCAGCGGCTTTGTCTGCAGCCAGAACTGGTTTGGCTTCGATCCCGCTGTGCCCGGCGCGCCCTCGCGAAGCATCTTCTGGTCGCCCGCGGATTGGGCCTGGACCGGCGGCCTGATGGACGCGCTGTTGCCGACCCTGTATTTCGGCCGGCCGATCGTGGCATGGAACGGGCGCTTCAGCCCCCAGACCGCGTTCGAACTGCTAGAAAAGTACGCCGTGACGCACAGCTTCCTGTTTCCGACCGCGCTCAAGGCGATGATGAAAGCCTATCCGCGGCCGCGCACGCAGTTCAAGTTGTCGCTGCAGGCGCTCATGAGCGCGGGCGAGGCCGTCGGTGACGCGGTCTTCGACTATTGCCGGGAGCAGCTGGGCGTGACCGTGAACGAGATGTTCGGGCAGACCGAGATCAACTACATCGTCGGCAACTGCGCCATGGGTGGTGCGCCAACCGCTCGCGTGGGCTGGCCGGCCAGGCCGGGCAGCATGGGCCGGCCCTACCCCGGGCACCGTGTGGCGGCGCTGGACGATGCCGGGCAGGAGTGCGCTGTCGGTGTACCAGGCGACGTGGCGTTGAACCGCTTCGATACGCACGGCCGTCCCGACCCGATCTTCTTCCTGGGCTACTGGAAGAACCCGGCGGCCACAGCGGCGAAATTTTCCGGCGACTGGTGCCGCACCGGGGACCTGGCGACACGTGACGCCGATGGTTACCTGTGGTACCAGGGGCGCGCGGACGACGTGTTCAAGGCTGCCGGCTATCGAATCGGGCCAGGTGAAATAGAGAACTGCCTGGTCAAACATCCGGCCGTGGCCAACGCCGCCGTGGTACCTAAGCCGGACCGCGAGCGCGGCGCGGTGGTGAAGGCCTACGTCGTCCTGTCGGATGCGTATTTGCGCGATCGCGCTCGGCATGGCAGCGACACGCGCGACTTCGACTCGGCGCTGGTGGCGCAGTTGCAGGAGCACGTGCGCGGCAAACTGGCGCCTTATGAATACCCCAAGGAGATCGAGTTCGTTGCCGACTTGCCGATGACCACGACCGGCAAGGTGCAACGCCGGGTATTGCGGCTGCAGGAGGAAGCGCGCGCTGCGCAACACGCCGGGCCTGGCGCGTCCTGATCCACCACTTCCCTGTTTGACTGGTACACCCGCATGAACAAGCTCCGCCTCGGCCACAGCGATCTGGAGGTTTCGCGCATTTGCCTCGGAACCATGACCTTCGGCGAGCAGAACTCCGAGGCCGAAGGCCACGCGCAACTCGACTACGCGCTGGAGCGCGGCGTCAATTTCATCGATACGGCCGAGATGTACCCGGTCGTGGCGCGGGTCCAGACCTATGGCGACACCGAGCGCATCATCGGGACCTGGCTGGCGAAACATCCCGGACGGCGCCAGCAGATCGTGCTGGCCAGCAAGGTGGCCGGCCCGGCCCGTGGCATGCACTGGATACGCGACGGCGGCGCGCCGAACCGCCGGAGTGTGGTGCAGGCCTGTGATGCGAGCCTTGCGCGCCTGCAGACCGACTGCATCGACCTGTACCAGATCCATTGGCCGAGTCGCAACGTCCCGCTTTTCGGCACGATCTACTTCGACCCGGGTGCGGAGCGCGAGGTGCCCTCGGTGCACGAACTGCTCGAGGGTATGGCCGACCTGGTGCGGGCCGGGAAGATCCGGTACGTGGGTCTTTCCAACGAGACGCCCTGGGGGGTGATGGAGTTCTCGCGGCTCGCTCGGGAGCACGGCCTGCCGCGCGTGGCGAGCCTGCAGAATGCCTACAGCCTGCTCAACCGGCATGTTGAAAACGGGTTGGACGAAGTCTGTTTTCGCGAGCAGGTCGGTATCCTTGCCTATTCCCCGCTGGCCTTTGGCCGCCTGACCGGAAAATACGACAAGGGCGGCTTCACGAAGGACGGCAAACCGGTCGGCCGGCTGACGATCTACCCGCCCACCTGGAGCCCCAGGTACATGCGCCCGGAGACGATCCTGGCCACCCGGCGTTATGCGCAGATCGCCAAGGCCTGCGCCTTGACGCCGACCCAGCTCGCGCTGGCGTTCTGCCTGCACAAGACGTGCATTGCCAGCACCATCGTCGGCGCCACGTCGGTGGAGCAACTCGGGCAGTGCCTGGACGCCGACGCCGTCGAACTGCCGGCAGACGCGCTGGAGGCCATCGACGCGGTGCGCTGGGACCTGCGCGACCCGGCGCAGTAGGCGCGCGCGATGGCGCGGCGCGACCACGTGTCGGAAACCCCGGCGACGCGGTTCCTGCGCGGGCATGGGGTCGCCTTCACGGAGCATGTCTACCCGTACCTGGAGCACGGCGGGGCCGTGCACAGTGCCCGGGCGCTCGGCGTGGACCCGTACACGGTCGTCAAGACGCTGGTGATGCAGGACGAGCGCGCCCGGCCGCTGCTGGTGCTGATGCACGGCGACCGCCAGGTCAGCACCAGGAACCTGGCACGCCAGATCGGCGCAAAAACTGTAGAACCGTGCGCGCCGGACGTTGCCAGCAGGCACAGCGGTTACCTGGTCGGTGGAACCTCGCCGTTCGGCACGCGCAAGGCGATGCCGGTGTATTTCGAGCAGTCGATCCTCGCATTGCCCTCGATACTGATCAACGGCGGCCAGCGCGGCTACCTGGTGCGCCTGGCCCCGGCCACGTGCGTCGAGTTGCTGGACGCGCGACCGGTCCACTGCGCGCTGGCAGAATGAGACCGCGGTCCAACACCGGACCGCGGCAACAAAGACGGCGCCGGAGACCCACTTGGAACCATTCAAAGCCTATTTCCCCCTGCTCGCCACAATTGCCGCCTACCTGACCGGTTCGCTCTCGTTTGCCGTCATCGTGAGCCGCGTTTTCGGGCTGCACGATCCGCGCACCTATGGCAGCAAGAACCCGGGCGCCACCAACGTGCTGCGCTCCGGCAGCAAGCCGGCGGCCGTCGTCACGCTGCTGCTCGACGCGGCCAAGGGCTGGTTGCCCGTGGCGCTGGTCGCGTGGTACGGCAAGCGTTACGGCCTGGAGGACGGCACGTTGGCGATGGTCGGGCTGGCGGCATTTGCCGGGCACCTGTTTCCGGTCTTCTTCCGCTTCGAGGGTGGCAAGGGCGTGGCCACCGCGCTGGGGGTGCTGATCGGCATCAACTGGATGCTGGGGCTGGCCACGGCGGCGACGTGGCTGATCGTCGCGTACTTTTTCCGCTACTCGTCGCTGGCGTCCCTGGTGGCGGCGGTGTTTGCGCCGGTCTACTACATATTCGGCGACGGCGTGGCCTGGTACACCGAAAAGAGCATCCTGCTGTCGGTGGCTGTCATGGCGTTGTTGCTGGTGTGGCGGCACGCACCGAACATCAGCCGCCTGGTCAAGGGCACCGAGTCCAGGCTGGGTGCAGGCAAGTCCTGAACCGCGCCGCCGGCGGCGCCGACTTATGGCTGTTGGGCGGCGTAGGCGCCGAGCTGCAGTATCAGGTGGTGGTTGAGCCGCACGCGCACGGTGGATGCGGCCAGCGCCGATCGGATCTGCGGACTGCTCTGCGCAGTGCGGTGCAGGCGCGGTTGCCCGACCAGTTGCCCGGTTTCCCCGAGCACGATCGCTACATGGGGATGGTTCGCTGTGCTGCTGCGGCGCATCACGACCGCGATCTCGCCGTTGTCGAGCCGCACATAGGTGCCGGGCGGGCAAAGGCCGACGGTACGCACCAACGCATGCCCGATTTCCTCGGACGGTTCACCGGAGTCGCCGATGATCGAACGCACCGAATCGGTGGCGCTGCGTCCGGCACGGGTTCGCCGCGGACTGATCATGGCGGCGTACCGGTCGACGATTCGCACGATGCGCGCCAGCCGCTCGATCGGGTCCGCCAGCCGCAGCTCTCCCATGTGCATGTTTTCGTCGTGGTGGCTGGCAACCACGCCGAGCCACAGGTCGTCCAGCACACCCAGGTTGGCCAGCATCAGCCCGCCCTTGGCCGGGTGTGCCCGGATGGCGTCGTACTGGGCCGAAGACGGCTTCTCGACCTGGCCGGCCAGCTGGTCCTGCAGCGCGGTCATCGCGATGTTCATCGTCAGCGCCGCGTGCACCAGGCTGTCGCGCTCCTTCTGCACCAGGGCCAGCTCGACCGCTATCAGATGGCACAACACGGCGCATACCAGCGCGTGGGAAGCGCTGTAGCCGACCGGCGAGTTGGTGGCGAGCTGGAACAGCAGGTACAGGCCGACGTCGGTGTCGCGTTGCAGCAGGGTCTGCATCCAGCGGTCGTATTGCCAAACCCTTTGCTCGAATTCCTGGATGCTGCCCGGACTGCCAAGGATGATGCCCAGACCTGCCTCGAGGTCGGACCACAAACTCAGCAGGTCCTCGTATTCACCTTCGTTTTGCACGTTCACGTCAAAAACGCTTTTCAAGAACCATCTGCTCGTTGGTGCGGGTCATCTGGAAGCGCGTCAGGTAGCTGTTGCCCAGCAGCACAAAGGGCATCGCATTGGGCGTGACCACGGCGTCCACGTCGTGGATTTCAACGTCGTTGAGCCGCACCGAGGACAGGCGGATAAACCAGCCTCGCGACACACCATTGGCGGTCGTCACCTGCACCGCCTGCCCCTGCTTGTAGTTGAGTCCAATGCGCTCCGCGTCCGCCACGCCGATGCCGATCGTGGTGGCGCCGGTGTCCACCAGGAACTGGACCGGCCGGGAATTGACCAGGCCCTGGGTCACGAAGTGCCCGCCCGAGTCGGCCGACAGCACGATCCGCAGGCCCGACCCGGAGGGCACCGGTGTTCCCACACTGACCGGCGCGGCACCCACGCGCACGGACTGGCGCTGGCCACCGATTTCGAGCAAGGCATTGTCACCCTGCACGGACAGCACCTTGACACCACGGTGGGTCTCCCCGGCGGCTACCGCCTTGGGGGTTGTGCCGTCGACCACCAGCAGGGCCTTGGCGCCCAGGATGCCGGACAGCGCCACCGCCTGCGCGTGCACGCTACCGCTGGCGCCCAACCATGCCAGCGCCAGCAGCATCGGTGCAAACGGTCCCAGGCGGGTCGTTGCCACGTTTCAGTCCCGAAAATTGTTGAAGCTCAGCGGAAGGTCGGCGATGTCCTTGCGGATCAGCGCCATCGCCGCCTGCAGGTCGTCGCGTTTGGTGCCGTTGACCCGCACCGCATCGCCCTGGATCGAAGCCTGCACCTTCAGCTTGCTGTCCTTAATCAGGCGCTGGATCTTCTTGGACACTTCGGTTTCGATGCCATTGCGCACCTTGATCACCTGCTTGACCTTGTCGCCACCCATCTTCTGGACATCACCACGGTCGAGGAATCGCACGTCGACGTTGCGCTTGGTGAGCTTGTTGCGCAGGATGTCCTCGACCTGGGAAAGCTGGAACTCCGCATCGCCCACCAGCGTGATTTCCTTGTCCTTGAGTTCGATCGACGCCGCCGTGCCCTTGAAGTCGAAACGCGTGCCGATTTCCTTGACGGTGTTGTCCACCGCATTCCGGACTTCCACCAGGTTTGCCTCGCAAACCGTGTCAAAAGAGGGCATGTTGTTACCAGTCAAAAATCGGTTTGCCGCGTACTTGCCGATGCGACAATCCAGCGATGTTAGTCGAGAAAAACGTCCCGCTCCAGCATTACAACTCATTTCACATCGTGGCCAAGGCATTCTCGCTGGTGCGTATTGCCAGTGCGGCCGACGTGGTGCAGATCCTGGCCGATGCGCAACTCGCCGCGGGGCCGAAGTTTGTCCTCGGTGGCGGCAGCAACATCGTCCTCACGGGCGACGTCAAGCCATTGGTGCTCAAGGTCGAGGTGATGGGCAGACGCCTGGTGAGCGAGTCCGCCCGCGGCTTTGTCATAGAGGCCGGCGCGGGCGAAAACTGGCACGACCTGGTGGCCTGGACCCTGCAGCAGGGTTATCCTGGCCTGGAGAATCTGGCCATGATTCCGGGCACGGTGGGCGCGTCGCCGGTGCAGAACATCGGTGCCTATGGCCTGGAGTTGCAGGACCGTTTCGATTCGCTCGATGCGATCGATCTGGTGAGCGGCGAGACGCTGCGCCTGGACGCCGCGCAGTGCGGGTTCGGGTACCGCGATTCGGTGTTCAAGCATGCACCGGCGGGTGGCGTCGGACTCAAGGATCGCGTGCTGATCACACACGTTCGGTTCTTCCTGCCCAAACCCTGGAAGCCCGTGCTCGGTTACGCCGACCTCGAACGCAAGATGGCCGACAAGCGCATGCCACACCCCGGTCCGGCCGACATCTTCGATTGGGTATGTGCGATCCGCACCGCCAAGCTGCCGGACCCGAAACTGCTTGGCAATGCCGGCAGCTTCTTCAAGAACCCGACGGTCACGCCGGAGCAGTGCGCCGACATCATCCAGCGCGAACCCAGGATCGTGCACTATCCGCTGGCCGACGGCGCCATCAAGCTGGCGGCCGGCTGGCTCATCGATGCCTGCGGCTGGAAGGGCAAGGCGGTGGGCAACGCGGCCGTCTACGAACGCCAGGCGCTGGTGCTGGTCAACCGCGGGCAGGCCACCGGCGGTGAAGTGATGACCCTGGCGCGGGCGATCCAGACCAGCGTCTACGAGCGCTTCGGCATCATGCTGGAGCCCGAACCGGTGGTCGTGTGAGGCGCCTGCTGTCGCTGAACTTCCGCCGCCGCATCACCACGCTGGTGTGGTTGCAGCGCCTGATCTGGCTGCCGCTTGCAGCTGTCATCGTGGCCGGTATCTCCGCTCGGCCGCGGTCGGTGCCGCAGTCGGCGTTCTGGATCGCGCTCGCATTGTTTGCCGTGTTGCAGATCGCGCTGCGGCACTGGGAACTGTCCACCCGCAGGATGTTCATCCTGCAGGCCCACTTCCCGGGTTATCTGGTCGACAAGTTGTGCACTGCGTACCCGCAGCTGGAGCGGCGCGACGCTGATCTGGTGTTGCGCGGGCTGCGCGAGTTCTTCCTCGCGCACCTGCGCAGCGGCCGCAAGTTCGTGGCCATGCCCTCCAGGCTCGCCGACGCCGCCTGGCACGAGTTCATCCTGCACACCAGGGCCTACCAGCTTTGGTGCCGGATCGCCTTTGGGCGCCTGCTGCACCACAGTCCGGCCGAGGTGCTGGGCGCTGACGCGCGCCGCAACGACGGTTTGCGCCGGACGTGGTACTGGGCCTGCCGCGCGGAAAGTATCGACCCGCGCGCGCCGTCGCGGCTGCCGCTGCTGTTCGCGCTGGACCGCAAATACGCGATCCCCGGTGGTTTCAGTTATATCCCCGACTGCCGCGATATCAACCGGCAGGCCGGCTCGGGCGTTTACTGTGGCAGCGAATTTGGCGCTTCGGATGGCGCCAGCGGTGATGCCGCCAGCTTCGGTGGCAGCGAGTCGGATTCCGGCGCCGACGGCGGATCGGGGGATTCGGACGGCGGTTGCGGCGGCGACTGAACCCGGTAGCGGCGCAGCGGCTGCGGTTTCAGCCGGCGCCGCTGTTTTTCAACTGTGGCAGCGCCGCGCCGTGCTCCAATGACAGCAGGCCGGTTCGCGTGTAGATCGCCAGTTTTTCGCGCGTATCCGCGATATCGAGATTGCGCATGGTCAACTGGCCAATACGGTCCTGTGGTGAAAACATCGATTCACCTTTTTCCATTGTGAGCCGCTCGGGGTGGTAGGTGAGGTTGGGTGAACTGGTGTCGAGCAGCGAATAGTCGTTGCCTCGGCGCAACTCCAGCGTCACTTCACCGGTGACTGCGCTGGCCACCCAGCGTTGCGCCGTTTCGCGCAGCATGATGGCCTGCGGGTCGAACCAGCGGCCCTGGTACAGCAGACGGCCGAGCCGGCGGCCGTGGTCGCGGTACTGCTCGATCGTGTCTTCGTTGTGGATGCCGGTCACCAGCCGCTCGTAGGCGATGAAAAGCAGCGCCAGGCCGGGCGCTTCGTAGATGCCCCGGCTCTTGGCTTCGATGATGCGGTTCTCGATCTGGTCACTCATGCCCAGCCCGTGCCTGCCGCCGATGCGGTTGGCCTCCAGTAGCAAGTCCACCAGGTCGTCGTATTCGACACCGTTGAGCGCCACCGGCCGACCCTGCTCGAAACGCACGCTCACCTCCTCGCGCCGGACCTCGACCTCGTCGCGCCAGAAGGCCACGCCCATGATCGGCTGCACGATCTTCATGCCGCTGCTCAGGTGCTCGAGGTCCTTGGCCTCGTGGGTGGCGCCGAGCATGTTCGAGTCGGTCGAGTAGGCCTTCTCGGCCGACATCGTGTAGCCGAAACCCGCTTTGGTCATGAACGCCGACATCTCGGCGCGCCCGCCCAGCTCGTCGATGAACAACTGGTCCAGCCATGGTTTGTAGATCTTGAGGCCCGGGTTGGTCAGCAGGCCGTAGCGGTAGAAGCGTTCGATGTCGTTGCCCTTGAAGGTGCTGCCGTCGCCCCAGATGTTGACGTCGTCTTCCTTCATCGCGGCCACCAGCATCGTTCCGGTGACGGCGCGCCCCAGCGGCGTGGTGTTGAAGTAGGTCAGGCCTGCGGTGGAAATATGGAATGCCCCGCTCTGCAATGCGGCGATGCCTTCGGCCGCGAGCTGGCTGCGGCAGTCGATCAGGCGGGCGGCTTGCGCGCCGTATTCCATCGCCTTGCGCGGTATCTCGTCGTAGTCGGCTTCGTCGGGCTGCCCGAGGTTGGCGGTGTAGGCATAAGGAATCGCGCCCTTGTTGCGCATCCAGTGCAGCGCAGCACTGGTGTCCAGGCCGCCGGAAAAAGCGATGCCGACTTTCTGGCCGGCGGGCAGGTTTTGCAGGATGGTTGCCATGGTGCGGTGGTCCGTGCTTAGCCGTAATGGCAGATGTAGTGGTACGGCTCCGTCACGCGGATGTCAAATTGGGTGTTGGCCCCGATGTTGAACTTCTCGCCGGCCGAAGACCGGACCCAGGTGTCGGTACCCCCAAGCCGGTACTCGCAGGAGCCGCCCACGCACTCCATGACCTCGGGCGCGCCGGTGCCGAAGGTCAGCGTGGACGGCAGAACCACCCCGACCGATTTCCTCGTGCCATCGGGCATGCTGATGCCGTGGCTGATGCACTTGCCGTCGAAGTAGACGCTGGCCTTGGTCGTGACGGACACGCCGTCGATCTTTTCAGTAGTCATGGGGCAGGTTGTGTGGGCGCCGCGACGCGGCGCCGTTTTGGTCTGGTGGGGCTTGAATTTTAGGGCACGACCCGCCGGGCCCGGCCGCCGCCGCAGCGCACCCGGCGTTGCCCGCCACAGGCGCTCAGCGCATACGAGCCAGGCGCGCCGACCAGCTTGGGGGCTCGAAGCCGATGGACAGTTCGGGCGCCGGCGTGGCGTCCCATTCCACCACCGGCCGTTTGACCACGCTCGGGTTGGCCAGCATCAGCACGCGCGCGGACTGTGCATCGGTGACCGCCGTCCTGGTGTCTGCATCGAGTTTGCGCCAGGTCGTCCCTTGTCGGTTCAGCAACTTCTCCCACGGCGCCATCGCCAGCCAGTAGTCGATGCGCTGGCCCGGTATGCCCAGCTGCTTGAAATCGTGGAACCGGTAGGGCAGGTGCTGTTCTTCGAGCCACAGGCGGGCCTTATTGACCGTGTCGCAGTTGCGGAGGCCGTAGACGGTGATCGTTGCTTCGCTCATGCGCGCCATCATGCCGCAACCGAGGTGCGCGACAATATTGGCCAGAATGAAAACCCTGAACGACTGGCTCGACCATTGCGAGCGGCTGCACCCGAAAAACATCGATATGGGGCTCGATCGCGTGCGCGTGGTGGCCGAGCGGCTGGCGTTGCGGTTTACCTGCCCGGTGATCACAGTGGCAGGTACCAACGGCAAAGGCTCGACCTGCGCCATGCTGGAGGCGATCCTGGGCCAGGCGGGGTACCGCACCGGGGTCTATACCTCGCCCCATCTGGTGCGGTTCGAAGAGCGCTTGCGGCTGCTGGGCGAGGTGGTCGAGACGGAGCAGCTGGTGGCTGCTTTCGCCCGCGTGGAGCAGGCGCGCTGTGAGGCACAGCCGCCAGCCTCGCTGACCTACTTCGAGTTTTCCACGCTCGCGATCCTGGACATCATGGCGCACGCGGGACTGGACGTCGCGATCCTTGAAGTCGGCCTGGGCGGGCGGCTGGACGCGGTCAACATCATCGACCCGGATTGCGCCGTGATCACCAGCGTCGACCTCGACCACATGGAGTTCCTGGGCCCGGACCGCGAGAGCATCGGCTACGAGAAGGCCGGCATCATGCGCACCGGGCGTCCGGTGGTTGTCAGCGACCCGGTGCCGCCGCAAAGCGTGCTGGACCGGGCCCGGGAAATCGACGCCGACCTGTGGCGTTTTGGCGTGGATTTCAATTTCTCGGGCGACCAGCAGCAATGGGCCTGGACCGGCCGGGACCGCCGCTACGCCGGCATGGCCTATCCGGCCCTGCGCGGCGCCAACCAGCTCCTCAACGCCAGCGGCGTGCTGGCGGCGCTGACGGCGTTGCGTGAGCAGCTGCCGGTGACGGCGCAGGCGGTGCGCAACGGCCTGGCAATGGTCGAACTGCCGGGGCGATTCCAGATCGTGCCGGGGCAGCCCGCGCTGGTGCTCGACGTGGCCCACAACCCGCATTCTGTCGCCGCGCTGGCGGCTAACCTCGACGCGATGGGTTTCTTTCCGACCACCCATGCGGTATTCGGCGCGATGGCCGACAAGGACCTGGCGTTGATGTTGCAGCGGGTCAATCCGATCATCGACCGCTGGTATTTCACAGACCTGCCGACGCCGCGGGCACAAACCGCCGCACGTCTGGCCGAGCAGTGGCGCGCTCTGAATACCCGCCGCGATGTGCAGGCGCAGGTGTTCGCCGACCCGGTGCAGGCGCTCCAGGCAGCGATGCTCGCAGCGGACCCGGCTGATAGAATCGTCGTCTTCGGATCGTTCTACACCGTCGGTGGCGTTTTGAAGGATGGCGTGCCCCGTCTGGCTGCCAAAAACCCCAACCCCTAGGTCCTTCCCTTCATGGCTTTATTCCAGTTTCGCAAGGGCCGCGACGAGCAGCCTGCGCCGGGCGCTCCAGCACAAACCGTCGAGGCGGTGCGAAGGCGTGCGATACACCGACTGATCGGCGCGGCCGTGCTGGTGCTGGCTGCCGTGATCGGTTTTCCGCTGGTCTTCGACAACCAGCCGCGGCCGATCCCGGTCGACCTGCCGATCGAGATTGCCGACAAGAACAAGGTCAAGCCGCTGGTGTTGCCGCCGGCTGCCGCGCCGGTGGTTTCGCCGGCCGCTCCCGAACCTCGACCGGCGCCGGTGCCGCCCGCGCCCGCGCCTGCGGCTCCAGTTGCGGTGGCTCCAGTTGCGCCGGGGCCAGTTGCCGTGGCGCAGTCCGTCGTGCCCGCCCCGGAGACCCCTGCGGCCACGCCGGTGGCCAAGGCCAGGCCTGCCACTGTCGCCGAGGCGGCCAGCGCCATGGCGAGTGATGCGATCAAGGCGCGGGCGCTGCTCGAAGGCAAGGGCTCGGATGTGCAGGCGGGCACAGCCGAGGCGCGCTTCGTGGTGCAGGTCGGCGCATTCTCCGATCTGGAAAAGATGCGCGACGTGCGCCGCAAGGTCGAGGGCGCCGGCCTGAAGACCTATACCCAGGTGGTCGAGACCAAGGACGGGTCCCGCACACGGGTGCGCGTCGGGCCATTTCCCGACAAGACCGAGGCGTCGCGGGTTGCAGAGAAGATTCGCAAGCTCGACCTGCCGGCCGCGATCCTCGCCCTGTAGGCGGGCGCCTGACCATGGTTGTGCTGGACTGGGTTTTCCTGGGCGTGATGCTCGCCTCGATGCTGATTGGTGCGTGGCGCGGACTGGTGTACGAGGTGCTGTCGCTGGCGAATTGGGCCGCCGCGTTCGTGCTGGCGCAGATGTTCGCGCCTGCGCTGGCGCAACGGCTGCCGATGGCCGGCGCCACCGAGGTGATCCGTTATGCGGCGGCCTTCGTGCTGGTGTTCGTGGCTGCCGTGTTTGCCGGGTCGGTGCTGATCTGGCTCGTCAGCAAGCTGTTCCAGGTGGCCGGGCTGCGGCCCGCGGACCGTGCACTGGGTGCGGTATTCGGCTTGATGCGCGGCGTGGTCGTGTTGTTGGCCGCCGCGGTCATCGTGCCGATGACGCCGCTGCGGTCCGACGCATGGTGGCGGCAATCCACCGCGGCGGGTTGGGCCACGGCAACGCTCACCGGGCTCAAGCCGGCGCTGCCACAGGAGTTCGGCAGGTACCTGCCCTGATTGGACCGGACTGCACGCGGCGCGAGGTCGGCTGCGGCGGTCCCAAACCGGATGAAACTATGTGCGGAATTGTTGGTGTAGTCAGTGCGGCCCCGGTCAACCAGTTGATCTACGACGCGCTGCTGCTGTTGCAGCACCGCGGCCAGGACGCGGCCGGCATCGTCACGCAGCAGGAGCGCAAGTTTTTCATGCACAAGGCCAAGGGCCTGGTGCGCGACGTCTTTCGCACCCGCAACATGCGCGCCTTGCCTGGAAGCTGCGGCCTGGGACAGGTGCGTTACCCCACCGCCGGCAATGCCTACAGCGAAGAGGAGGCGCAGCCCTTCTATGTGAACGCGCCGTTCGGCATCGTGCTGGTGCACAACGGCAACCTCACCAACGCGCAGGCCCTCAAGACCGAGCTGTTCAGCACCGACCACCGCCACATCAACACCGAGAGCGACTCCGAGGTGCTGCTCAATGTGCTGGCGCACGAGATCGAGAAGACGACGCGCGGCCTGCCGCTGCAACCCGCCGACCTGTTCACCGCGGTGCGCAATGTGCATCGGCGCGTGCGGGGTTCCTACGCCGTCATCGCGCTGATCGCCGGCCATGGCGTGCTGGCCTTTCGCGACCCGTACGGCATTCGCCCGCTGTGCCTCGGTCGCGGTGCCGGCACGGCGGTGGTGGCAAGCGAGTCGGTGGCGCTGGAAGGCACCTCGCACCAGTTCGTGCGCAACATCGCGCCGGGGGAGGCGATCTTCATCGACTTGCAGGGAACCATCCACAGCGAGCAATGCGCCGAGCACAGCCGCCTCATGCCGTGTATCTTCGAGTTCGTGTACCTGGCGCGGCCGGACTCGATCATGGACGGAATATCGGTCTACCAGGCGCGGCTGAACCTGGGTGAAACGCTGGCCAAGCGCGTGGTGTCGACCGTGCCACCGAGCGAGATCGACGTGGTGATCCCGATTCCCGAATCCAGCCGGCCGAGCGCGGCCCAGCTGGCCCAGTTGCTCGGGCTGCCGTACCGCGAGGGTTTCGTGAAAAACCGCTACGTCGGGCGCACCTTCATCATGCCTGGCCAGGCCGTGCGCAAGCAGTCGGTGCGGCAAAAACTCAACGTCATCGCCAGCGAGTTCAAGGGCCGCAACGTGCTGCTGGTGGACGACTCGATCGGGCGCGGCACCACCAGCCGCGAAATCGTGCAGATGGCGCGTGATGCGGGTGCACGCAAGGTCTACCTCGCCAGTGCCGCTCCGCCGGTGCGTTATCCGAATGTGTACGGCATCGACATGCCCACCAGCGCCG